>CAYRXK010000011.1:39750-42007 GCA_964428265.1 uncultured Treponemataceae bacterium | reverse complement strand
CGGCGGTTGAAGCCGTACAGGAGGCTGCCGTCGGAAAAGGCCACGTTGGCGAAGCGGGCGGTGGAGACGGGCATTTCCTCGCTGCGGCGCATGAGGAAGTATTCCATGATGCGCTTGGAGGCGCCCATCATGTTCACGGGGTTGGCGGCCTTGTCGGTGGACACGCAGAAATATTTGCGCGTGCCGCGCCCGGCGGCCTGCCGCATGGTCTTGTCGGTGTTGAAGATGTTCACGTCCACCATGCGCATGAGGGTGTAGGGGTCCTTTTCCGACCGCACGTGCTTCAGGGCCGACAGGTTGAGGACGTAGTCGTAGCCCGGCCCCGAGGCCATGAAGGCGTCGAAGATGTCGCTGCCTGCGTCGATGGCGAAGGTGGCGAATTCTCCTGAGGTGTAGCCGATGGACGACCGGAGGTCGCGCACGAGTTCCACCATGTTGTTTTCTGAGATGTCCACGACATGCAGGAGCTTCGGGTCGCGCCTGAAGATTTCTCGCGTCACCGCCTGGCCGATGGATCCGGCCCCGCCGATCACCAGGAAGCGCGAACCGCGGACGGTTTCCGTGAGTTCGGCTTCGTGCGCGGTCACGTCGCGGGCGAATAGTTCGGCGTCGCGGCCGATCAGGGAGAGGATGGGGTCGAGGGCCGCGCTTGCGCCCGCGCGGCTTGTCGTCGCATCGTTCGTGGTTTTTAAGGTTTTATCCATGGTTTTTCATCCTTGCGGCGCATGATGCCACATCGGCGCACATGATGCCAGACCGGGGAGGCGACATGGCGCACCGGGCGCGACCAGCCGCGACCCGACGCGACCCGGCACGGAAAGGGCGCAACCCGGCCACGAGAAAGCGCGCGTCTACAAACCAGGTCAGATTGCTGAGCGCGAGCCGCGCATACCAGGTACCTGCCGTTGTACACCTCGATGTACAACAGGCGGTACACTAAACCATTACATTTTCTGTGCAAGGAATTGTACAGCGGCGCGTACGACGTCCTGTACATCGATCGGTACTGCCTATGCGCGACCAAGTCCAAGCAATTGGGGGGTGTTCCCGCGGCGGGCGCCCGACCCAATGGCGCACGGGATTACCGTGCCGGCGGGCTGAATCCGAAACGCGGGTCGTAGAGGTCGAAGTCGCGCATGGGCAATGCCTGCGGCTCGCCGGTAGGGGCGGCGACAAAGCGGCGGGTGCTGATCGCAGGCGCAATCGCGGTGGTTGGAATAGGCGTAGCCCTCGACCCGATGGCGTCGAAACCCAGCCTTTCTGGGCGAATCCGCTGGGAATGCTTCGCCTCGACCAGGATGCGCCGATCACCATCCATACCCAGGAAATCGACCTCGTTGCCGGCATGGTCACGATAGAAGAAGAGGCTTCGGCCAGGGGCCCATCCGCCTGTTTTGACGAGTTCGGTGAATACGAAATTTTCCCAGACGGCGCCAGCGTGGGGGGAATGGTCGAGCGCCTCGGGGTCGTCGATGGCGAGCAGGGCGCAGAGTAGGCCGGTGTCGGCGAAGTAGAGTTTGGGGGATTTTACCAGGCGGGTTTCGGGGTTGGAGAACCAGGGGTGCAGGAGGTAGAGGATGCCCGAGACCTGGAGGGCGGCTACCCAGGCGCGGGCGGTGTTGGGGCTTGCGCCACAGGATCGGCCGAGGTCGGTGAAGTTGACGAGCTGCCCTGCCCGACCCGCCGCGGCGGACAGAAAGCGACGGAATGCGACGAGGTCGCGGACTTTGACGAGTTCCTTGAGGTCGCGTTCGATGTAGGTGCGGAGGTAATCCTCGAACCAGGGCCCGATCTGGATTCCGGGGTTTCTCCAGAGTTCAGGATATCCGCCGCGCAGGGGCAGCAAGGTCTGGTCCGATCGGGGGTACATGCCGGAATCGGCGATTTCGCGGGCCGAAAGGGTTTCAAGGTGGATGATGCCGATCCTGCCGGCAAGGCTTTCCGAAACGCCGCGCATGAGTTCGAAGACCTGGCTTCCCGTGAGGAGAAACTGCCCCATGCGGTCGCGTTCCGCGTCGATCCTGGTTTTGAGCGCGCGGAATAGGGCCGGAACGTACTGGATTTCGTCGAGCAGGACCGGTTCCTGGATGCGATCTAGGAATGCTTCCGGTGATTCCGACGCCGATGCCGCGAGGAGGATGCTGTCGAAGGTCAGGTATGCGTGGTTCGGGAAGCAGGACCGAAGGAGGGTTGTCTTGCCGGTTTGGCGGGCACCGGTGAGGAGGATGCAGGGGCGTTCCGCAGCCCGCGCGCGCAG
>CAYRXK010000011.1:0-39650 GCA_964428265.1 uncultured Treponemataceae bacterium | reverse complement strand
TTTGGCGGGCACCGGTGAGGAGGATGCAGGGGCGTTCCGCAGCCCGCGCGCGCAGGTCGGCTTCCTTGGCGCGGGGGATGAAGGTCGGCTTGGTTGCCATATTGCTGATATTATGCAATTGAATTGCGGATTGTCAAGAATTATTGAGCTTCGTCAAAGGCGCAAGGGGCGCCGGCCGGATCGAAAGCGGCTCGATGAAGATGACCCTGATCGCTAGGGGGTTGTTGAGCTACTGGCGGTACATGGGGTTGTACGCGTGGATGTACGAGGAACTGTACCGGCATTTGTACAGGGATTTGTTCAAGGATTTGTACAACTGGTTGTACGGATGGATGTACAGCCTGTTGTAAGGCGGGGCCCAGCATTCGAGGGGTGTTCTCGCGCGCCGGGTGCGCGATCAGGGGGTGCGGGCGGATTCTTGGTCGGCCTGTGCCACGCGCTTGACGGATTGGCTGTCGCCGCGGCGTACGATGAGGAGGCGGTCGCCGTCCTGCACGACGATGAGGTCGCGCACCCCGCAGAGGCGCACCCTCAAATCAGGGGCGATGACGAGGCATGATTCTGTGTCGAGCGCGAGGGCGTCCGGGGGCAGGGCGTTGCCGGCGGCGTCGCGCGCGGAGGCGGCGTAGACGGCGTCGAAGCTGCCGAGGTCGTCCCAGCCCATGGATACGGGCACGATCGCGACGCGGCGGCTTTTTTCCATGACGGCGTAGTCGATGGAATCGGCGGGGATGGCCAGCATGGCGTTCCGATCGATGGCCAGGATCCGATCGTCGCCGGTCTGGCGGATTTCGGCGGTGGCGTGGGCATGGCGCGCGGCGAGGAGCATGGCGGGCGCGTGGGCCTGAAGCTCGGACAGGATGAGGGCTGCGGGGAAGACGAACATGCCGGAGTTCCAGTAGAAGCCGCCTGAGGCGAGGTACTGTTCGGCGCGCTCGCGCGAGGGTTTTTCGTGGAAGGCGGCGACGCGGTGCAAGCCGGGGCCGAGTTCTTGGCCTGATTCGATGTAGCCGTAACCGGTTTCGGGGTATTCGGGTTTGATACCGAAGGTGACCAGGCGTGCCTCGGCGGAGCCGGTGTGGGAGGCGGAGCCGGTGGCGCCGCGCGCGGCGCGGCGCACCGCCTCGACATAGGCATCCTGGTCGGCGATGAGATGGTCGGCGGGCACGACGAGCATGAGGTCGTCGCCTGCGCGCTGGGCTTCGAGGGCGGCCAGGGCCACGGCGGGGGCGGTGTTGCGGCCGGCGGGCTCCAGGATGTAGGTGACGCGCGCGGCGGGGCCGGCGATGTCGCGGAACTGGGCGCGGGCAAGGTCCAGGTGGTCGCGGTTGGCGACTATGATGAAGCGGTCAGCCACATCGAGGTTGCGCTGGACGGCGCGCTGGAAGAGGGTCGGGCCTTCGAGGAGGCGGACGAACTGCTTGGGGTGTTCGGGGCGCGAGGCGGGCCAGAGGCGCGTGCCGGCGCCGCCGCAGAGGATGGTGACGGTCATGGCTGGTTTCCTTGGTGGGTGGGATCGGGCGCGTGGGGCGCGCCGCCATCGGGGGCTGCGGCGCGCATGAGGACGGGGTCGGGCTGGCGGCGCGCCACGCGGCGGTAGAGGCGTTCGAGCCGGTCGCAGGCGTGGCTGATGCTCCACTGGTGGGCGTGGGCGCGGGCTTCGGCGGCCTTCGCGGCGCGCAGGGCGGGGTCGCGCAGGAGGCGAAGGATACGGTCGGCGAACTCGACCTCGTCGTTGCCGGTCAGGTAGCCGCCTGTGTCGCCTGCGAGGATTTCGGCGCTGCCCATGATGTTCACGCCCACCACGGGCGTGCCGCAGAGCATGGCCTCGACCGTGACCAGGCCTTGGGTTTCGGTCATGGAGGGGAAGGCGAAGACGTCGGCGGCGGAGTAGAGGACCGGCAGCTTTTCGCGCGGCTGGAAATCCATCCAGGCGACCTTGTCCTGCAGTCCGAGGCTGCGGAATTCCTGGTGCAGCTGCGCCCGGGTGTTCCCCTCGCCCACGATGAGGAGACGGGCGGCCGGGAGGGCGCGCTCGACCCGGGCGAAGGCGCGGACCAGCAGATCGAGATTCTTTTCGTCGCCGATGCGCCCGGCGTAGAGGACGAGGGGCGCGTCGGGGTGGAATCCGGGATATTTCTGGACAAATTCGGCGCGGAAGCGGCGGGCCTGTTCGGGCCTGGGGTGGAAGGTTCGTTCGTCGACCCCGGTGGGGATGATGGTGTACTCGCGCTCGATGCCGTAGCCGATCATGACGTCGCGGATCTGTCGCGTGGGCGCGATGATGAGGTCGTCCCTGGAGTAGATGGTGCGCAGCCAGAGGCGGGCGACGCGGCGGCCGCCCTCTTCGGTGAGCCAGGGCAGGTAGCCCTTCATGTACATTTCCCACATGGTGTGGCAGGTGGAAATGACGGTCAGGCCACGGCGGCGGGCGTAGCGACGGCCGAACATGCCGATGGAGAACTCGGTCTGGACGTGCACGATGTCCGGCTCGAAGCGATCGAGGCGCGCCACGGCCTCGTGCTCGCGCCAGGGTTTTGCCAGGCGGTCGGAGGTGCCGATGATGGCGGTGCCCGAGGGCACGCGGATGGTGTGGAAGTTGGGGCGCACGCCCTCCATCTCGCGATCAGGATAGGAGGGGCAGACGATGCAGACCTGGTGGCCGCGGTGCACGAGGCTGCGGCTGAACTCGTCGATCGACGAGACCAGGCCCGAGACGCGCGGGTGGTAGGCATCGGAAAAGAGGGCTATGCGCATCGCGGTTGCTGCTCCTCCTCCGGTGGCGGCGACGCGTCAGCGCGCCGCGTAGTTGCGGTCCATCCAGGTACGGTATTCGCCGGAGCGCACGCGGTCGCACCAGTCGCGGTTGGCCAGGTACCAGCGCACGGTGGCGCGCAGGCCATCGTCGAAGCTGACCGAGCGCGACCAGCCGAGCTCGCGCTTGAGCCGGGAGCAGTCGATGGCGTAGCGCCGGTCGTGGCCGGGGCGGTCCTTCACGTAGGTGATCAGGGCGCGGAATTTCTCGGGGTCGCGGCCGGATTCCTCGGCCGTGAGTTCGATCAGGCGCTGCAGGAGACGGATGTTCTCCCATTCCTCCTCGCCGCCGATGTTGTAGGACTCGCCGGTTGCGCCCTTGTTCATCACCGTCCACACCGCGGCGTTGTGGTCGCCCACGTAAAGCCAGTCGCGGATGTTGCGGCCGTCGCCGTAGACCGGGAGGTTCTTGCCGTCCAGCATGTTGAGGATCATCAGGGGGATGAGTTTTTCGGGGAACTGGTAGGGGCCGTAGTTATTGGAACAGTTGGTCAGGGTGACCGGCAGGCCGTAGGTGTGGTGGTAGGCGCGCGCGAGGTGGTCGCTGGACGCCTTGCTGGCCGAATAGGGGCTGCGCGGGTCGTAGGGCGTGGTTTCGGTAAAGTAGCCCTCGTCGCCCAGGGATCCGAAGACTTCGTCGGTGGAAACGTGGTGGAAGAGGACGTCGTCGCGGTCCTTCCATGCGTGGCGCGCCACGTCCAGGAGGGTGTAGGTGCCCATGACGTTGGTTTTGATGAAGGCTTCCGGGCCGAGGATGGAGCGGTCCACATGGCTTTCAGCCGCGAAGTGGACGACGGTGTCGATCTTGTGCTCTTGGAAGGCGCGTTCCAGCGCGGCGCGGTCGGTGATGTCGCCCTTTACGAAGAAGTAGCGCGAGCCGCCGTAGGTGGCGTCGATGCCGGCGAGGTTTTCGGGGTTGCCGGCGTAGGTCAGAGCGTCGAAATTGACGATGCGCCCCGTGAATCCGGGCAGGGAGAACAGATACTGGATGAAGTTCGAGCCGATGAAGCCCGAGCCGCCGGTGACGAGGATATTAAATAATTTCCGGATCATTGGTGCTCCATAATTAATTATTTTAGCGACCCTGGCGCCGCAGCACAGTCATGATCGTCTTGAAGAAGATCGACACGTCGAGCGAAAGGGACATGTTCTTTAGATAATATAAATCATACTGCAGCTTTTTCCTTGTGTCTTCTTCCGAGGGAGAGTGGTATTCCCCGGCTACTTGATCCCAACCGGTAACCCCGGGCTTCACGAGGTGACGCTGACGGTAGTAGGGTATACTTTTCTCAAGATTTACAGCTATTTCAGGCCGCTCCGGACGGGGGCCGATGAAGCTCATCTCTCCCTTCAGTATATTGATCATCTGCGGCAGTTCATCCAGACGGCTTTTCCTCAGCAAGTTTCCCACCTTGGTGATACGCGGGTCGGAGAGGGTTGTTGGAACGTAGGTGTTTTCATCGACGCGCATGCTGCGGAATTTGTACATCGTAAACGGTACGTCATCCTTGCCCAACCGCTTCTGCGTAAAAAAAACCGGCCCCTTTCCGGAGAGCTTCACCGCTAGCGCGATGAAGGGCCAGAGAGGTCCTGTAATGATGAGGAGCGCCAGCGACAGCACGATGTCGACGCCACGCTTCAAGTGCCCATAAGGCCGCTTTGAACGGAGGTCGATATTTTCCAAGAACCAAGCTTCGTTGATGAGGCCTATTGGAACTCGCCGCGTGACCAGTTCATAGAAATCAGCCAGCCGGATAAAAGCGATCGAACTTCCCAAGAGTCCAAATAGGGTCTGCAGGAGTCCTGCGGAGAGCTCTTCTTCATTTCCGATCACTATAATTGAGGTCCCAGTGCGTTCTACGACCGAAATTATTTCTGCTTCATTCCGGACCACGGTTATGCCGTCGGGAATGCTGGCTCCTCGAGGGTTCAGTACGAATCGCACATCGTATCCAAGCCCAGGGCGCGCATGCGTTTCACTCAGAATGCCGGGCGCGTCGCCGCCGAGGCCGACGAATCCTACGCCAACTCTCAAAGTGCCTATATTCCTAAACTTGCCCAAGAGAAAACGCCATGCTCCGAACACGGCCGCGTAAATACCGACGAACAGAAAAAGGAGGGTCCTAGGTCCGATGGGTATTCCAGGTACCAGGTAGAAGTAACCGAGTGCGACCAAGGATCCCAGCAAGAGTACCTTGAGGCTGAGCGCCATGAAGCTAATATCGTCGAACGCCCGCTCAATGCGGTACAGGCCGAAGGTGTAGAACATCATGCCCCATACGGCGAAGATTACGGAAAAATGGGAAAAGTGAACGGAAAGCATTGCCGCGTCAGGCGTTCCGCGACGAAGTACCATAGCCAGGTAGAGCGATGCATACATGAGCATCACGTCCACCGAAAAAATGAGGGGCTGCAGCTTCCTGGGGTCCCTGTTCATCTTATTTACCCTTCGTGAAAAACATAATCAAATCTTGGATACTTTCCTGTAATTCAAGATCTACATGTAATGTGCAAGCACATTCTTGAGTTCCCCTAAATTGCTTGAGATGTCGTATTGATGGTTCCCCACGAAAAGGCCGTTATAATCTATCCACTCAGCGTTCTTGAGATCTCCGTGTATCGAGTGGCTCATGTAAGTTACTACACGGTTCTTCGCGAAGTTCCCCGCCACAATTGGTCTGCATTCTATATCATTATCCATCAAATGCTTCGCAAGACGTTTACGCTCAATTCCCGAACCAGGTTTCGCGATCAAGGAGAACCCGAACCATGAGCTCGATCCGATTTCCTTTTGTATCATGAACCGTTCATCTGATCCGAACAGCTCGGTCCAAAGCTTCGCGTTATGTCGTCTGAATTCAAGGAATGAAGGCAGTTTTTTCAATTGTTCCAGGCCGATGGCGCCTTCGACCTCCAACGGACGTACATTATAGCCCGGCAGGATGAACTTGAATGATTCCTCGAAGGGATCATCGCTCTTCACACCAGTTACCTTATTCACCTTAGGTAGATTCCTCGTCCATCCATGAGCGCGCAGGCAAAGAAGTATATGATACAACTCCTCATCATTCGTGACGACGACACCACCCTCCATGGTAGACATGTGATGGCTGAAGAAGGTGCTGAAGGATCCCATTACGCCAAAAGTACCTGCCTGTCGGCCATTATAGGCCGCGCCGAGGGATTCGCAGTTATCTTCTATAATCTCGATGTTCCGGCTTCCTATCATCGCCCGGATCTTATCGAAATCGTTGGGGTTACCGAGAAGGTTCACAACCATGATGAGCCTAGTTTTATCGTCGATCGCGTTCCGCAAGGCATCTAGGTCATAATTGAGCGTTTCAAGATCGATGTCGACAAATTTGAGCTTAAGCCCGTACTGCGAAAGAGGATAGTACGTGGTCGGCCACGATACCGCTGGAACGATGACCTCGTCTCCAGGCGACAGCGTGTTCAACTGCCTGAAGAACAGGGCGCCCACCATGATGAGATTGGCCGAGGAACCGGAGTTTACCATGACGGCATATCGGGATCCTGTGTATGCGGAAAACTCTTTTTCAAACGATAGGACATTATCGCCCATCGTGCACATGCCCGACAGGACGACTCGATTGATAGCATCTATCTCTGCATGGTCCCACGTCGAGGTCGCAAGTGGATATTTCATACCGCATTCTCCTGTTCAAGATAAAATTGGTATGTGGCGCGAAGCCCGTCCACAAGGGATGTTCGAGCCTTCCAGCCGAAAGCATGCAGGGCTGCCACATCGACGAGCTTCCGTTCCATACCTTCCGGTTTCGTCACATCATGATTGAAGCGCCCGCGGTAGCCGACTACCTCAGCCACCGCCCTGTAATACTCATCGATGCTATGATCATGTCCTAATCCGACATTGATGAGTTCCGGCATGGCGTCAAATCGATCAAGCGCGTACAGGATGAAATCGGCAAGATCTCCGGCATACATGAATTCCCGCCGAGCCTTCCCGGTACCCCATATATCGACAGTATCCCGTTTTTCAACCTTCGCATCATGAAGCTTTCGAATGACTGCCGGTATCATATGCGAGTGTCGGGGGTCGAACTTGTCCCATTTGCCATAGAGATTGCATGGTATGATGGTTTTATAACTGAGGTCCGATCGTTCGCGGTTCAGGTAGGAACACAGGCGTTGTACGGTGATTTTAGCGATCGCATATCCCTCATTTGTAGGTTCGAGTTCGCCTTTCAGGATGCAATCCTCGTGAAGCGGATTCGGGGCGGCGCGGGGATACATGCAGGAGGAACCTAGGTTGATGAGCTTGGGTATCCCTGCTTCAGCGGCGGCCATTACGACATTCTTTCCAAGTTCCAGATTATCGATGAGAAAGCGCACCGGTTCACGGATGTTAGCCTGAATGCCTCCTACAGTACCGGCGCAGTGGATGATGACATCAGGTTTCCGGGACTGGATGTAGGATGCAACCGCTCTGGAGTTGAACAGGTCAAGCTCCATACGGGCGGGGGCAAAGACATCAAATCCCTGTCCCAGACGTTCCCGTATGTTCCTGCCAACCAGACCGCTGCCGCCACTGATCATTACCCTCATGCTCACTCTTCCTTGCCGCCATAGGTATCGAACGCAAGATCGTAGCGAACCATCTTCCTGCAAAGTTCACGCAGGTCGGTTTTTGCCGTCCAGCCAAGTATCCTGCTTGCCTTGGTCGGGTCACCGAGCAGGAACTCAACCTCCGCAGGCCTGAAATATCGCGTGTCTACCTCAACACGAAGTTTCCCGGAATCCGCATCATACCCCTTCTCTTCAGCGCCAAGTCCTTTCCATTGGAGCTTGACGCCGACCTCTTCAAACGCGAACTCAACGAACTGTCGAACCGTATATGCCTTGCCCGTAGCTACGACGAAGTCATCAGGTGTATCCTGCTGGAGCATCAGCCACATCGCTTCAGCGTACTCCTTCGCATAGCCCCAATCGCGTCTAGCATCAAGGTTGCCGAGCTTGATGGTTTCCTGATTGCCTTTACTTATGGCCGCTACCGCCTTGGTGATCTTCTTGGTTACAAATGTTTCACCACGACGGGGGGATTCATGGTTGAACAGGATGCCGTTGCATGCATATAGATCATAAGCTTCGCGGTAATTCACGGTGACCCAATAGGAGTAAAGCTTTGCAGCCCCATATGGAGACTTAGGATAGAAAGGAGTTGTTTCGTTTTGCGGCTGTGTACCGGGCAACCCGCCGAAGAGTTCTGAAGTCGAAGCTTGATAGAACTTAGGCTTCATGCCCAAATCCCTTATTGCATCAAGAAGCCTGATTGTACCAACTCCGTCAACCTCGGCCGTATACTCGGGGACCTCGAATGATACTGCCACATGGGATTGCGCACCAAGGTTGTATACTTCGTCCGGCTTTATCCTTTCTATAAGTCGATGCAAGTTGCTCGAGTCAGCAAGGTCACCATGATAGGTATGAAATCTTGGATGAGTGAAGAGATGGTCTATTCTTTGTGTAGTAAATACCGATGATCTCCGAAGAATCCCGTGTACTTCATAGCCTTTGGCAAGAAGCAATTCCGAAAGATATGAACCATCCTGCCCCGTGATTCCCGTTATAAATGCAGACTTCATCACATTCCTCCATTTATGCCCTGAAATCAGCTTAAGGCTTCTATTTTGTCCTTGACTTTGGCCGCGACATCAGAATAGAGATCATTGTATTTATCCCACATCATTTTCACCGTGTATTCCTTTTCGTATCGGATCCTTGCTTCATAACCCATTTCAACTTGGACTGCTTGTATACCTTCGATTATCCTATCTGTATTGTTTTCCACCATGATTCCCATTTTTTTTTCGCATGAACCTGAACGCATAATTTCTGGAATTCCGCCCACGGCGGAAGCGACTACCGGCCTGCCGCAAGACATAGCTTCCAATATGGACATCGGTAATCCTTCGTAATCCGAAAAAAGCACGAATATATCGCAGTATTTCGCCAGATTCCCCGCCTCTGCCACTTCTCCTGCGAATATGACATTATCCGGAATTTTATGTATATCAACCATAGCTCCAAGTTTGTCATTATTTCCGATCCAGATGAAGGTGTATTCCTGCATTTTCACGGCTGCGCTTATGAAAAGATCAGGTCTTTTTGGTGTATCCACTCTCGCAATGGTCATGACTATCGGTCCTTTTACGCTTGCGAGTAATCTCACAATTTTGAGATTGCCTGCATCCGTATTTTCCTTCCATCGTCGATCTGTGACACCATTTCTTATAAGAAATTTATTTCCTTTGATGCCGCTGGTATCAAGGTTTATCCTATCGTATTCCGAAACCGCCACAAGGGCTCCGGTGAAGTTCGACAATACTTTTTCCAAAGGAAGGAATATTTTGTGCTTTTTAAGAATCGTATCGAATCCGTGTATAGTATAGATCGTTTTCTTGCTTGTTTTTCTTAGACACAACAGAGCTGCGATTCTGCCCAATACTCCGGCCTTAGATGAATGAATATGGATTATGTCTGGATTGATATCATGAATGATCTTTATTATTTTAGCTACGGATTTGATATCATTTAAGATGTCAACTTCTCTTTTCATCGATTCTATGGTTATTTTTTTTATCCTATCATCAAGACTCGGCCACATAGGACCTTCCGGCTTTGACGCCACATAGCATGAGTGCCCTTCTTTTACTGCCATATTGGATAGTTCTATCACTACCCTTGGAGCACCGCCCAAGTCGGAGTTGGTTACTAAATGCAATATTTTCATCTCTTTACCCAATAGTAATTATTATAAAAGCTTTTTAACGTTTTTAAAATACGCTCACTCGAAAGAAGGTACTTAATGATAGAATTTAATCTGCATTCATTCAGCTTCTCGCGATAACTTAGAAACTCAAGCCTGTTTTCAAAATAATATTTCACAAAGGTAAGGACTGAATTGATGGTGAATCTTTCGCTGTATATTTTTAATAGATCCTGTTTTCCTATTGAAGCCAAGAACTCACTGTACCGGCCGTACATGGCTTTTTTGAAGTTCAACGCATTATGTGAACTGTCCTGATTCTTGTGTATCCTGTAATAGAACAAGGGTTTAGAAATGATATAAATATTGCCGCCGGTATTTGCATTGATCTCCGACCACATGAGGATATCCGAGGCAGGCCCGGCAGTTCCATCTATTTTCAAACCTATTTTCTTGATGAACTCGGTTCTCATGATGACCGAGGGTGCGACTATAATGTTTTTGCTTGTCAAGCAGTAGTTTCTGATATATTCATACTGCTTGAAATTGATGTCCTTTTTACCTTTGAATGTATTACGGTGCAGTGTACAGGAGTTTTCGTCGATAAAGGAAGCATTGCATGAAACAAGTACTATTTCTTCTTTTTTTTCAAGAATATCCACAGCTTCCGCTATATATTTTTCATTCATCATGTCGTCATCATGCGCCAACATGGTGTATTTAGAGTCAGCTATGCGCAAAGCCTGGTTTCCGTTGGAAATAGGCCCGATATTGCATTTGTTTCTTAGATACGTTATTTTAGCTGAGTTTTTGCTTCTCACGATGTTCTCTGTATCATCAGTGGAAGCGTTGTCCATAACTATTATGTCGTAATCACCGAATTCTTGTCGTAAAATGCTATCAAGCATGAGGTTCAGGTATTCGGATCTATTATATGTCAAAACAAATATGGTCAGAAGTTTAGTGCGGGAATCGGTTAGACTTTGCATTCTACCTAATACTCCTTGCATGAGAAAAGTAGAATATTATGAAACTACTGATCTGGCCGATTCCAAGCGCTAGAGGTATTTTATACACGTTCAATACGCTAAAGAAGCGTAAAGCCAAATAGACGACAATAATATTTAGTATATTTGCTAGAATGAACGCCGTGCTTTTTTTCTTTATGCTCTGCATAATAGAATACGGATTTTCTAGAATCATCACATTGCCCCATACCAGCGAAAGGATGAATATGCCTAAATAGACTAAAAGTCCGATATTCTGATTACTTGAAAGGAATACGACATACACAACCGGACTAGCTAGAGTTCCAAGAACGATAAAGACAAGACTATTCTTAAAACAGGCCTTGTAGAAAGACTTTACTACACTATTGAGTTTCTCCAAAGGAGGGCTTTCAAGCATTTTCGAATAGACTATATTAAAATAAGAGCCAACGCTGATCGAATATATTATATCCGCGCTTTTTTTCGCATAACTATATATTGTTATAATCCCTTCTCTATACGTTGAAAGCTCTCTCGAAACGATGGGATTAATTATTATGGTATATAGGCTGCTAGATGATTTTACCTTCAGACTATTTATGATCATTTTTAATACAGGCTTGCTCTCTGAAATAATTCTTCGCTTTCGGTCTCCGACCAACATCCAGCGCGTTACAAGAAAAACCACTAAGCCTGTAAAGATATTCAATACCATGGAGTATTTCAGAAAAAGAAGAATATTGAACTTTTTCCCAGCTATCATAATGAAAAGAAGTATAGTCACGATGAATGAAGAAATGGATTGCACCAAGACCGATTCAAGATATCTTTTTTCGACACTAAAAACTTTATAAGAAAATCCATTCGTAGGATTGAATATTTGGCTTACCAGCATGTAGAATATGTATCTGCGCAGCAAGGTTCTATCAATCATGCTTGATGTATTTACAAAAATATTGATTATTTGTGAAAGGAACACCATCGCAAGGATGGTGATGATTAACTGGATCAACTTATTGATCAATATTGATAATATATAAAAATTCCTTTTGTCGAGACTCTCGCTGAAGTATACAGGAAACTGCTCATGGAACATCATTATTATTAGATTTAGTACTGAAACTATCGATATAGCCATGGAATATACATCGCTTGCAAAAGAAACGCCAATCATTTTGAGGATGACAAGCATATTCAGGATATTCAGAGCGACGGAGGACATATATATAATATTGTAATATATTTTATATTCGTTTTTCTCTTTCATGGTTCCTCGGTCATTCAAGGCATGCTTGTAATCAACTTGAACGTAAATTCCGGCGATGCGCTGATCCATCGATAATAGAAAGCCAGTGAATATAATGCAAGAAAAGCCACATAAAAAGCCTTATTTTTCACCTTTACGGAAACTTGCGGCAACAAGAATACTTCAACAATCGTGAAAATCCTTGAAAGTCTGAATGCCAACAGTCCATAGCCGATAAATACGATATAGATCAATATGCCGAAAAAATACACCCTCCAAATCCTGAATAGATGGTCATCGTCGTGTGTGTACAGAAGCAAAAGTAGCCCGATGAAGATATTTATAGTCAAAGTAATGATGGTGGATTCAAGGTTCATCGAACCATGAACATAGGCATCGAACTTCCCCAGACTAATTCTGTTCAGAATGAAGTTTATGGCAAGAGACAAGATGATTGATATTGTCAAGACGGCCAAAATTCGTTTCCTGCCATTCAGCCATGCAAGCACTGGCACTCCAAGGAAAATTAGTGAACTAATATGGAAGGTTGAAGCAACAAGTACATAGGCAAGATATTTTTTGAAGTTTCCCTTCAGATAATTGGCCAATGAGAGCAACAATAGTGCGGAAGCGATGGATTGGCGCAAAGTCTGAAAATTGTATGGCAGGTAATATTTAGCGTAATACAGGAGGTATGCCATTCCGATATATGGAACCAGTTCCTTCGCAGCTTTTATGAAAATGAAATTTGATATCAGCGCCAATGTTATGAAAAATACATAATGATTATCAGTGAAGAAACGGATTATCCTAGAAATTATCAAGAAACTGAATTCAAAAGCCTGATAATCTTCCCTTTTTCCTAAGAAATATTCTTTGTAGTATACGGCATCGCTTCCTATTTTTTCTCCCAGCGAAGCAATAACGATGAACAGTACACCGATGTATACCAGCGTCAAGTCCTCGAAATACTTCGGACCCAGGAAGCTTGCAACACCGAAAGTCAATACTATCGCGAATAAAATATTGAATATCATGATTGACTTCTACGATGCCTTTTACATGATATCAGCCGAATATTTTCTTCTTCACATCAGAAAACCTTTGATAATACGTGTTGTCGAAAGATCTCGCATGGCTTTTTTCAGCTATTTCCAACCTTTCCGGTTCATGGGACAGGTAATAACGTATGAGTTTCGCCAGTTCATTCGCCGTAGAATACAGTATTATTTCCCTACCTGGTATGAAATAATCCTCAACCTCCAGGGCGAAGGGAGAAATCTGGAAGCCTCCGAATCCGGCCAACTCGAAACATCTGGCTTTAAGACCTTCTTCGGTTTTTTTGCTAAAAGCCACGAACTTGATATCTTTGAGCAAACCGACCAGGGCTGCGATGTATTTTTCACCCGCCGATCTGCCGAATCCGAGTGCCTTGGCGATACCGTATCCAAGGAAAAACTTGTAGAACTTGATGCTTGTAGGGACATTGTTGGAGAGATTCAAGTTTATTTTGGATGTTCTCACTATTTCAGCCATTTCAGAGTACGTCACCCGTCCATTCGTCCAACCGGTGCCGAAGCACTGCACATCGATGCCATTTTTCTTCAGGTCATTTATGATCCAGGCCCTCGTCGCGTTTCTCATTCCGACAAAGCTGACATCATATTCATACTTCATATCATCAAATTGAATATTTTCGGGATTTTTGGCGCACGCCCATTGCGACAATATAACGTTTTGGATACCATTTCGATGGTAGAGGGGCAATGAATACTTATCGGTGGTAATGGAATAGGTTAAATATTTGCTGACATATCTACTAAATGAATCGAAGCGCCACTGATCATCACAAAACCAATTAGCGGTAATGGCGATGTCCTTGAGCTTGACAAGGGTTTCTTTCCCTATTTCGTTTTTCAGCATCATGAAGAGGATCAAATCGGGCTTGCTTGATTTTGCGTAAGCCACGATGTTATCCTGCAGTTCGGCTTTTTTATCAGGATAACCGTTCTCCTCGAGCCAGAACGTGTCCACAATTTCAAAAACCTTCTCCAGTGCGGGTACTATTACCTCCTTTTCACCGGAAAATCCCCGATTCTTCTTTCCGTAATCATATTTGAACATTACTGTCAGTACTTTCCTGCCACTCATGAGAACCTCACCAACATTCCGAATCTTACAGCCCACGAGAGTTGATTTCTTTTTTCATCTCCTCATCTTGCGCGTAGGGCGAATCAATCATGTCGATCATGATCGCCCCGTCCTTTTCGCATTTCGCGATCATGCGGTGCCCCCAGGCGCCCAGCATGAGCTCGCGGCAGGAGATCTGCCCCTTCTGCACGGGATAGGCGAGGTAGACGTCCTTTTCGGTGAGCACGGTGCCTTCGGCGATGTCGGTCTTTGCGTAGACGCCGCGGATGTAGTTGTCCAGGAAGTCCTTTTCCTTCTGCAGTGGCAGCTTGCGCGCGGTGCCCGGCGAGCCGCACATTTCGCGCGCCTTGTGGAAGGCCTTGAACCAGCTGTCGATCTGGCTGGGCAGGGAGGAATAGGGCGAAATCTTGACGCCGTCGGTATCGATGTCGATGTGGCGTTCGAAGGTGCGCGCGCCCTTGCCGTAGGCGATCAGGAGCGAACTGGTCCAGTCGGTGTTTTCGTGGGTGGACAGGCCGATCGTGTGGCCCGGATAGCGCTGCCTGAGGAAGTCGATCTGGTTGAGTTCGAGTTCGGCGTCGGCGGTGGGGTAGCTGGCGATGCAGTGGTTCATGGCCATGGGGATGTTGCGGTGCTCAAAGAAGGTGACCATGTCGTCGGTGTCCTTCAGCGACAGCCCCGCGAGCGACACGATTACCGGCTTCCTGGTCGACGCGATCTTTTCCAGCAGGACCCAGTCGTTGGAATCGGCGCTGGCGACCTTGATGATGGGCAGGTCCAGCCGCTGGATCAGGTCGACCGAGGCTTCGTCGAAGGGCGTGGCCATGGGAATGCAGTTCTGCTTGCGGATCGCCTCGACCAGGACCGCGTATTCATCGTCGGACATCTTGGTTTCGATGGTCCTGCGGATGTAGCGGATGTCGGTGCGTTCGCGGAAATCCTTGTGGATGAAATTGTCCACGTCCCGGAACTGGAGCTTGATGGCCGCCCTGACGTTGTTGAACCGCACCACCTTGGAATGCTGGCGCACGATTTCGAGCGCGCGGTCCAGGCTGCCCAGATGGTTGTTGGTCATCTCGAGGACGAACAGCTCTTCGAAAATATCCTTGTTCACGTTGGACGCTCCTTTTCTTTCATCAGTCAACGATCATGTTCGCGGCGAATTCGTCGCGCGGGAGGAAGGGATAGAGGTCCTCCAGCGGCTTGGAAACCATGGTGCCGTCGGCCAGTTTTTCGGACGACAGCTTGGGTTCGAAAATATATTCGGTCTGCAGGAACACCTCGCAGACGACGGGGCCTTCGATGGCGTTCAGCCGTTCCGCCAGGTTCGCGCAGTCGGCCGCGCGGCGCGCCTCGACATAGGGGATGCCATAGGCGTCGGCGATCCTGCGCATGTCCGGGAAGCTTACCCCGCTGGCGGGGTCGCATCCGGCCCGCCTGCGGAAAAAGGCGTCCTGGGTCTGCTTGATGGAGGCGTAGCCGCCATTGTTGAGGTACAAGAGCTTAACGGGCAGCCGGTTGGAGGCGATGGTCTGCAGTTCCTGGATGTTCATCTGCAGGCTGCCGTCGCCGGCGAAGCAATACACCGGCGTGCCCGAGCCCGCCGCCGCGCCCATCGCCGCGGGCAGGTCAAATCCCATGGAGGCGCAGCCCGAGTTCCAGAACCAGCGCGTGCCCTCGTTCACGATGCCCGCCTGGAAAAGGCAGACGCAGGCGG
This sequence comes from uncultured Treponemataceae bacterium, assembly GCA_964428265.1. Lineage (GTDB taxonomy): Bacteria > Spirochaetota > Spirochaetia > Treponematales > Rectinemataceae > CAYRXK01. The sequence goes on along the minus strand of CAYRXK010000011.1, from coordinate 23,985 downwards.
TGCCGTTGCCCGCCACGCCGATGCTGCCCGCGGGAGCGCCGCGGGTGAAATGGTCGAAGAAGAGGTAGGGGCTCAGGCCCTTCGAATCGTCGAGGTGTTTTTCCTGGAGGATGGGATAACGATTCTTGCGCTCCATGCACCAGGCGAGCCAGTCGGCGCGCGGCTTCGCGGATGCCGCGGGGGCGGCGGGCGCGGCGAGGGCCGCCCGCAGGAAGCTCCGGATGTCGGCGCGGATCGCCAGGTCGGGTTTCACGGTGGGCTTGGCTAGTTCCGCCGGATCGATGTCCACGATGATCCTGAAGGCGCGGTGCGCGAAGTTGGGCCAGTTGTAGCTGGCCTGCCTGATGTTGTTGCGGCTTCCGAGTATGAGGACGACGTCGGCGTTCTGCAGGGCGAAGTTGCCCGCCCGGGAGCCCAGCGTGCCTATGCGGCCGACGAAGTTGGGGTGCCCCTGCGGAAGGAGGTCGAATCCGTTGAAGGTACCGACCACGGGAATGCCCGTCTCGGCGATGAACCGTTCGAATTCGGCGCGGGCGCCCGCGATGCGGATGCCGTGGCCGGCGACGATCACGGGGCGCCTGGCCGCGGCGAGCCTTGCCATCGCGTCCGCCGCGAGGGTGGCTTCGGCAGCATGCCCGCCCGCGGAAGCGTTCAGCGCGCGGTCCGCTGAGGGTTCGTAGGGACGTTGGGTGCCGGGGTCCATCGGCGCGCCCTGGATGTTCATCGGCACGTCGAGCCACACCGGTCCCGGCCTGCCCTCGCGCGCGATGTGCCACGCCTTCTCCACGCAGAGGCGCACGTCCTCGAGCCGCTCGACCCGCGCGGCGTATTTCACCAGCGGCAAAACCACCGACACGATATCGACTTCCTGGTCACCCAGCTGGCGCAGGCCGAGTTCACGGCACGAAGAGATGGTCGTCTCGAATTTCACTTGGCCCGATACGTAGATCACCGGTACGGAATCGGTCCACTGTCCGTGCACGCCGGTAAGGCTGTTCAGACCCCCGGGCCCGGTGGTGACGTTCACCACCGCCACCTTGCCCGTGGCGCGGTGGTATCCTTCCGCCGCGATGGCACATGCCTGCTCGTGATGCGTGTACAGGACCTTCATTCCCTTCTGGTGCGAAAAGGAATCATTCAGGTGCATGGCGCCGCCGCCGGTGATCATGAACACCTGCTCCACGCCGAATTCGGAAAACCTACTCGCGATGTAATCGGAAACTTTAAACATCAATAAATATCTCCCTGACTCAATGGGTTGAATAATCGATAATTATTATAGCTTTGATGCTCTCTTATTCCATTCCGAAATACTATCAATGACCAACTTCGAATCAATATCAACATCCTTAATAAAGCTAAACTGATCATCAGGGTAGACTACGACAAGATTTTCCCCAACCCGCTTTTTATCGTTTTTCATCGCATCAATTACCAGTGTTATACTGATTTCTTTCTTATGAAATTTTTTATCTAAAAAGGGATACAGGCAATTTGATTCGATATACTCCTTACTCGCTTTACCGAGTACACTTTTTTTAAATCCAATTTCATTGGCTAAAATCATTCCAACAATCACTGCTTGCCCATGAGGTATTTCATAACCGGTGGCACTCTCGATCGCATGTCCGATGCAATGGCCGTAATTTAGCAGGTTCCTGATGCCAATATCGAACTCATCTTGCTCTATATAATTCTTTTTTATAATCAATGAGTTCCTTGCGATCTCGCTTACTGTCGCTTCATCTCGGGACAGTAGTTTGCCCCTTTTACTTATTATTTCGTCGATACCATCTCGGCCTTTTATCAGATGTAGCTTTACGGCTTCACCCATCCCGCTTAAAAAATCGTGGTATTCAAGAGTATTCAAGAACTCTGGGTGAATGAAAACTTTCTTAGGGCTATAAAACGTGCCTAATATGTTTTTGTACTTTCCGATGTTTAGTGATGTTTTTGCTCCAATGCATGAATCGCACTGTGCGAGCAGTGTAGTTGGAAAATATACCCACGGGAGCCCTCTATATATCACTGAAGCGATAAACCCGGAGATATCCTGAACTATCCCACCACCAACAGCTACCACTCTGGTCTTTTTAGTGACTCCTAGTGCAACAATCCTTTCAATAATAGGTATTACATGTTCTATATTTTTTACTTCTTCGACCGCATCTATTATTATCATTCTTTCAGTATTGGCATGATTGCCAATGATAGCAGATCTAAAATGATTATGAACATTCCTGTCAATTAGGAGCAGGTCGCTTTTTTCCATAAAAGAACTGAAGTTATGGATAGAAGCGTATTCTACAGTATAATCACCAAATTTTGATTTGATGGAAAAAGGCTCTAATTGCATGAATACCCCCCATCAGCGACTATAGTTTGTCCAGTAATGTAAGTATTCATTTCTGAGCCCAAGAAGTAAATTATAGTCGCAATTTCGGATGGATCTGCCAACCTACCAAGCGGTATCTTCTTTCTTATCTCTTCAAGGTCGCTTTCACTATTATTCTTTCGTGTAAGTTCAGTCATCGTATATCCTGGCGCCACTGAATTCACAAGAATATCATGATCGGCCCATTCAAGGGCCGCCGTACGGGTCAAGCCGATTATTCCTGTTTTAGCAATAGAATACGCAGCCCTCCCTGGTTTGCCGACAACGCCCCAAATTGAACAAATATTGACCACTCTTCTCGGTGCTGGGGCTTGGCAAATATTGCTATATAGTAATGAAAGTATTTTCAGGGAAGAAATCACATTGACATTAATGGTGTCATGAATATCAGAGAATTTTATATCCCGTATCAGACTAATCGGATTGATTCCGGCATTATTAATAATGACGCTCACGGGAAGTTCTATGCTTTTTATATACTTTTCTATCGACTCATCAGATAACAAATCAAGTTCATCGCGCGTAGGCGTGATAACATTCCATCCTTCTTTGGAATATTTGCGAGAAACCGCTTCACCAATTCCACGAGACCCACCGGTAATCAAAACATTCTTGACGGAATTCGAGTTCATTACAATCACTTCCTTATCCTATAAGAGAAGCCTTATCGATCTGGTCTAGATTACTTTCATACCAAGATATAAGTTTTAAAATCGCATCCTGCATAGGCGTGAAGGAAAGTTTTGGAAAACTTTCTGTGAGTCTTGTATTGGCACCAGTATAAGGATGTCCAAAGCCTTGTTCTGAAACAATGATCGGAAGATTCTTACCGGTGGTTTTTAATACAAGTTCAGCAATACTGAACAATCTCCACGTTTCTGAAGGAGTGACATTAAATGATCTATAACCTGATGATTTATTTAGAAGAGCATCGATAATGGGCATTAAATCATCAATCCAAAGATAGCTGAAAAAGCGATCTTGCTTCATTGAAAGAGGTAAATCGAATAGGGCTTTGCATATCATATTTGAGATGAACCTGATAGTATAATCCTCATACGGCCCAAATATGCCAAAGATCCGGAGATCAACTATATTTCTTGAACTTTCAATCGAATTCGCGCAAATGTATTTTGTAAACCCATGCTCATCAACAGGAATGTGCAGTTTCCACTCTTCTTCCTTCATCAGCGGTCGGTAGTGCCGCATATCGTAGATCGCGCCGGACCCCGTGACCAGCATCGTTTCGTACTCGTCGGCGTGCCTGGCAAGGTTGAAGTACATGCGGGTGTTGGTGAAGAAGAGGTTGGTCGGATCCTTCGCGTTGCGGTGGCCGGGCTTCACGGCGGCGTGGATCACCGCGTCCACGCGGTTGGCGCGGAACCAGGCGTCCACCGCGTCGGTATCCGCAAGGTCCAGCTCCGCGTGCGTGGGCGCGAGGATCTCGTAGCGCCGCGCGAGGGCGGATTCGCGGATGTTGCGTCCGATGAATCCGCGGCCGCCGGTCAGGAGGATGCGCTTCATCTGCCCGTGCCCGCCGATGCCGCCTCGAACTGCGCGATCTGGGCGCGGGTGGCGGCGTACATGTCCTCTCCCCGCCCGAGGGCGAGGTTCCATTCAACGATCTTTTCCAGCGTGGTGTCCAGGTTCCAGGTCGGGCGCCAGCCGAGCTCGGCGATGGCCTTGGAACAGTCGAGTTTCAGGTACGAGGCTTCGTGGGGCTGGGGGTTCCTGTCCAGCTCGAAGCCCCTGGCGCCGGGCCAGGAGGAACAGAGCTTGTCGACGATCCAGCCCACGGGGCGGGCGTCCGAGTCGTAGGGGCCGAAGTTCCAGGCATCGGCGTGCGAGCAGCCGCGTTCGTACAGGGACTGCGCCAGCGCAAGGTACCCCGACAGGGGTTCCAGCACGTGCTGCCAGGGCCGGATGGCGTGCGGGCTGCGGATGGTGACCTTTTTGCCCGCAGCGATGGAGCGCACGATGTCCGGAATCAGGCGGTCCTTCGCCCAGTCGCCGCCGCCGATCACGTTGCCGGCGCGCGCCGAGGCCACCGCGACGCGGTGCCTCGACCCGTACTCCGCAGGGTTGAAGAACGACCGCCGGTACGAGGCGGTGACGAGCTCGGAGCCCGCCTTGCTGGAGGAATAGGGATCGTAGCCGCCCAGGGCTTCGTTTTCGCGGTAGCCCCAGTGCCATTCGCGGTTTTCGTAGCACTTGTCCGTGGTCACCACCACGACCGCGCGCACCGAGGGGCGGCGCCGCACCGCGTCCAGCAGCTTGGCCGTGCCCATGATGTTGGTTTCGTAGGTGCCCAGAGGGTCGTCGTAGCTCAGGCGCACGATGGGCTGCGCCGCCATGTGGATGACGATCTCCGGTTCGGCCGCGGCCATCGCCGCTTCCAGCGCCGGAAGGTCGCGGATGTCGCCGGTCACGCTGGTCATGCGCGACGCAAGGCCCGCAAGGACGAAAAGGCTGGGGTCCGTGGGCGGCGGCAGGGCGTAGCCGGTCAGCTCGGCGCCCATTTCGGCGAGCCAGACCGACAGCCAGGCGCCCTTGAAACCGGTGTGCCCGGTCAGGAAGACGCGCTTGCCCTTCCAGAACGCGCGATCGGTCATTTCCACACCTTCCAGGGCGCGTTTCCCTCGGCCCAGGTTTTTTCCAGGTCGAGCTTGTCGCGCAGGGTATCCATCGGCCGCCAGAAACCCTCGTGCTTGTAGGCGCCCAGCTGGCCGTCGCGCGCTAGGCCCTCCAGGGGCTCGCGCTCCCAGATCGTCGGGTCCCCTCCCTTGATGTACGAGAATACAGAAGGCTCACACACGAAGAATCCCGCGTTGATCCAGGAGCCGTCGCCCTTGGGCTTTTCCTGGAACGCCGTGATGCTGCCCTCGCTTCCCATTTCCAGCGCGCCGAAGCGGCCGTGCGGCTGCACGGCCGTCAGCGTGGCCGCGCGGCCCGATTTTTTGTGGTAGTCCAGCAGCTTCGGGATGTCCACGTCGCCCACCCCGTCGCCGTAGGTGAGCATGAAGGTTTCGCCGTTCACGTACGGCTCGATCCGCTTGATGCGCCCGCCGGTCATGGTATTCAGGCCCGTGTCGATCAGCGTGACCTTCCAGGGCTCCGACTGCGAGGTGTGGTACTCGGTGGTGTTTCGCCCCAGGTCGATCGTCATGTCCGCCTGGTGCATGTAGTAGTGGTGGAAGTAGTCCTTGATGTAGTAGCCCTTGTAGCCGCAGCACACGATGAATTCATTGAAGCCGTAGTTCGAGTAGATCTTCATGATGTGCCACAGGATCGGCTTGCCGCCGATCTCGATCATGGGCTTGGGCTTCAGGTCGGATTCTTCGGAAATACGGGTGCCCATGCCTCCGGCGAGCAGTACGACTTTCATTTCACGCTCCTTTCGAGGCGATGAACTCGCCGATCCTGCGGATGGCGTAGTCGATTCGTTCCTGGGAGAGTCCCGGATAGGTGCCCAGGAAGAAGGTGTCGTTCATGATGCGGTCGGTGCGCGCAAGGCCGCCGGGCGCCACGCGGTGCGCGATGCCCAGGTAGGCCGGTTGGCGCAGGAGGTTGCCGCCGAACAGGTTGCGTGTCTCTATGAGGTGGTTGTTGAGGTAGTCGGTGAGCTCGGTGCGCGTGAAGCCCGCGGTCTCCGACACCGTCACGGGGTAAGCGAACCAGGAGGGGTCCGAGCCTTCGGTGGCATGGGGCAGGATGAAGCGGTCCCCGAACTGTTTGAATCCCTCGGTCCAGGCGCGGAAGTTGGCCTTGCGCGCCGCGATGAACGAGGGCAGCTTCTTAAGCTGCTCCACCCCGATGGCGGCCTGCATGTCCGTGACCTTCAGGTTGTAGCCGATGTGCGAGTAGACGTACTTGTGGTCGTAGCCCTTGGGCAGGGTGCCGTAGGTCCCTGAGAAGCGCTTGCCGCAGGTGTTGCTCTCGCCGCCTGCGCAGTAGCAGTCGCGGCCCCAGTCGCGCAATGACCGCGCGGTGCGCGCCAGGAGTTCGTCGGAGGTGAACACGCAGCCGCCCTCGCCCATCGTAATGTGATGCGCGGGATAGAAGGAGCAGGTGGCGATATGCCCGAAGCTGCCGACCATCCTGCCCTTGTAGGTGGAACCCAGCGCATCGCAGCAGTCCTCGACGAACCAGAGGCTGTGCTTTTCGACCAGGTGCATGATCGCGTCCAGGTCGTAGGGATTGCCCAGCGTGTGCGCCAGGAAGATCGCCTTCGTTTTCGGGCCGATGGCCTTTTCGAGCTGCGCGACGTCGATGTTGTAGGTGCCCACCTCGACATCGACGAAGACGGGGATCATGCCGTTCTGGATGATCGGGTTCACGGTGGTGGGAAAGCCCGCGGCCACCGAGATGACTTCGTCGCCGGCCTTCAGCGCCCGGTCGCCCAACAGGGGGCTCATGAGGCTGGTGAAGGCCACCAGGTTCGCGGACGAGCCCGAGTTCACGAGGTAGGCGTACTCGGCGCCGGTGAAGGCCGCGAATTCGGACTCGAATTCATCGGAGAAGCGACCCGAGGTGAGCCAGAAGTCCAGCGAGGAATCGACCAGCGCCTGCATTTCGCGCTCGTCGAACACCCGGCCGGCGTAGCGCACGTGGCTCTTGCCCGGCTCGAAGGGTTTGGGCGAGAATTTCAGGTCGTGGTATTCCTTCACGAGCGCCGCGATCTCGGCGCGCAGTTCCTTTTCATTCCTGGCCATGCTTCACTCCCACTCGTCGATGTGTATGCGGCTTTCGTCCGTGCCGCGCGCCGAAAGGCCGTTCTTGAAGGCGGCGATCATGGCGGGCGGGCCTGACAGGAAATAATGCGGATCCCGGAGGTCCGCGGATTCGCGATGGATGCGGCCGATGTCCAGCCTGCCTGATTCCGGGCGTATGGGTAGCGTCAGGCTGCCGTCGGGCGCTTCCTGTTCCACGTACACAACCGCGTCCAGGAGCCCTTCCCTCGCCCTGGCCTGCAAGAGCTCGCGCGCAAGGAGCATGTCATTACAGCGCACGCCGTAGTACAGGCGCACCCCGCGCGGCTGCGCATCGCCCGGGCTTTCCTGTCCGGCATGCAGGCCGCCGATGAAGGGCAGGAAGGGCGACACGCCGGTGCCGCCGGCGACGAGCACGGCGTCCTGGCCTGGCGAAAGCGAGTTTTCTATGACGAAGGTGCCGTAGGGCAGCTTGAGCCAGACTTCCTTTCCCGGGGCAAGGAAGGATTCCATCCTGCCGGTGTAGGCGCCTTTTACGCTGTACACGATCTCGAGCTCGGGATCGCCCCAGGTCGAGGCGATGGAGAATACCCTCGATTCCGGCCAGAAACCGCCCGCCGGGTCGTAATCGTCGATGGTCAGGTGCAGGAACTGCCCCGCCCGGAACCTGGGCAGGCGCGCCGCGGGCGCCATCCGCACCGCGTAGGTCCCCTCGCCGTAGCGGCGCACCTCGCTGACTTCGGCTCGTATCTTCACTGGGTTGGCCATGTCTGCATCCTGTAACCGATTATTTTTTCCCTGCTTCCAGATATGATTTTATCTTTCGCATTTTTTCGGCGTCCGCTCGTACCCGGTCTATATATTCCATGACGAAGGCGATAAATGTCGAGACGAACAACCCGATGGCAAGACCGGCAATGATGATTTTCAAGCGTGATTCGCCAACGAATTCAATATTCATATCAGCAGCTTCAACAATATTCAAAGGTTTACTGAGCAATACCAAATTCATTAGAAGTTGTTCGTATTGGCTTCTTGTTTTCGCTTTTATCTCGGAATAATCCCCAACCACGTCATAGCCGGTACCGCCCGTTGGCGCAGTGGAACCTCCTGTCGCCACTTTTTCTCCACCAAATTCCGAAAGGTTGAGACTTTCAAGTTTCCCCCGGATTTCCGATAATCTATTTTCATAATCCTCGCGTTCCACCTTCAACATTCTTTCGTTTAATATATCAACGAGGGTATTAACTACCAGCGAACTGAAACCACGATAAATGCTGACATAACTTATGGTGATAGTCCTTGATAATTCATCGGGCTCAACTTTGATATTTTTCCTGAAATCTTTTTTCAGGATGCTCCGGGCTGATTCTGAATCAACAACGCTCAAACCAGAAATTGTCTTCTCGGACAGCTCTTCAATGACCGGATTACTCCTTGCGAGCAAAGTAATCAAGGCATTTTTTACTTTAATATCCGTCCTTACGCCTGCCAGTTCGGCCAGATATTCATACTCTGCCAATTCTTTCCGCCCGGCGGAGGCTCGAACATCATACAAATCCCGTATCTGGACTAGGGCGATCGCCCTGTATTTTTGAGGTAGCGGGTTATACTTTGCAGGTGCAACTTTTGAAATACCTACCGCCACCAGCGAGAGCAATACCACTATCGATGTTGCCATCGCAACGAAAACACGTCTTTTCCATAAAATAAGGAGATAGTCCGTAAAATTGTCTTCACGGTCTACTTTTGATTCCATGTGCTGTACCTCTTCATGCATCTCGGTTGTATTGGGATCATCTCAGAAAATGAAAATTTCATTTTCAGCCTGCATGCTGAACTATGCAATGGCTCATCAAGGATTTGGACCCCATCGCATGACTGATCTTCCGATGCTGTTCAGCATCAGGCTATTTCGCTCTACTGGTGCATCCATGGCTTGGCGCAGCCGAAACATGCTGCCTCGCACTTTGGAAGCCTGATAATTTGATACCTAGCCGCTGTAACACAATTCAGTGATCATACAGTTCATTAAAAATGAAGCCCCAAACCAAGCCACACTTCCAGATTGCGCAAGTCCAGATCGCCGGTTTTTATATAATCGATCGCATCATATCCCATAGAGAGTCGGTACGTGAACGCACGCGCGTATTCGGGGAATATGACAACATCAAACCCAGGACATAGGACCAAGTGCGTGTACGGAGAGTACACCGCATCCGGAGACGGCCGAATATAACCAGCATCGAGAAACGGTATCACGAATACTTCAGCGGTGAAACGATCAGATACCAGGAATGTTCCCTGCGCGAAATTGATCGGGATCTGCAAATTAGCGACTACGCCAAGATCGCCATACATGTACTGTTTGCGGCCCCGGATCAACGCAGACCAATCATATCCGGAGATCTCATTTAAATACGTCCACGTACCAAACCAGTTGGCAATTCCCCTAAATTCAAGGCCCAAACGCTTCCCGAGTGCGGTGTACGCCTGTAGTTCGGCGCTGAGCGTCAGATCAAACGCCTCAGTCGGAGCTACATGCAGGATGTGGTCCGCCCAGTAGATGCTCGTGGTTGCCCAAGAGCCTTTCCTCAGGTTATGCAGCATATCGACGCGGTTATAGGAAAGCCATGCCGAGGCCGAATATCCCGCGTCGGTGTATCGGCCTGCCTCAACACCGTAGGTGCCGAAGATTCCCATTGAGGGTCCGAGCGTTAAAGCCCCAAGATAGGGCAGGTCCGCCACCTTAAGCGAGGTATACACATTCACACCATTGGTCATATGGGGATAGTGCGAGGTGACGTATTGATCGTTTAGATAGGTGTAGGCCGAGGCAGACCAGTCAAGGCCTGCCTTGAAACTGAGGCCGGTGGATGCCCCAGCGGTCAGGTTATGGCGTGTGTAGTCGCGCTCGTAAAGGTAGGACAGCAGGGGGTTGAGGTACCACTTCTTGCCGAAGGCTTCGTACCAGTAGGTGGATGACAGGGAACCGCCGCCGTTGGGCTTCAGGCCGATGTTCGGGTAATAGATGAGGTTGCCGGACACGGCGAACTGCCAGCGCGCCTGAAGGGCCTGCATGTAACTGGTGAAGGTAGTGGCCGCCTCGAAGGTTCCGGTTTCGAGGTAGTAATCGAGGTTGAGGCTGAGGGGTTCCAGGGTGCCCAGGAAGTTGAAGTCCTTGTAGCGCAAGGCGGCGGAGAGGCCGTCGGTGGAATTGTACTTTACCAGCGGCACCGCCAGGGCGGAATACGTGTTTCGGACATTCACCTTTACCCGCACGGGGACGGGGTCTCCTGCGCCCATCTCCTCGAAGGTGACGCTGGAGTCCTCGGTGAAAACGCGGTTGTTCACGATGGCGCGGTGGAGATCCTCGACATAGCGGGTGATTTCGGCCAGGTCCTTGAACACCCTGCCCTTCTGGATGTCGAGGTAGTCCTCGAGGAAGGGGCGCAGGGTGAGTCCGGAAATGTGATAAGTGACGTCGTCGATGCGGTAAGTGGGGGGGGAGGCTTCGGTTTTCTCTTCGCCTTGGGCGCCGGGCGACAGCACGGGCAACGTCAGCAATGCGGCGAGGAGGAATATGAAGAAGGTACGGCGCACCAGGCGGCTCCCGTAAATGGTTTTGTGACGAATAGTCAACCTGTACTTACTTTTCCAGTCTTTTACTATATCGCACTACGGCTGTTGGCGAAAGGACTAAAGCAGGGTTTCGTACAGTTCCCGGTAGGCGCGGGCCATGGCGGCGGCGGAGTAGCGGGTCTGCCAGAGGTCGCGGCCGATGCGGCCGGCGGCGAGGCGGGCTTCGGGATCCAGGGCGAGGGTGCTGAGCGCCGCGGCCATCGCCGCGGGGTCGTTGGGAAGGGCCAGGCCCGCGCCGGAAGCCAGGAGTTCGGGCACGCCGCCCACGGCGGAGGCGGCGACAGGCAGGCCTGCGGCCATGGCCTCGAGCACGGAGAGGGGCATGCCTTCGGAATCCGAAGGAAGGAAGAGGATGTCGGCCGCGTACAGGAGGGCCGGCGCGTCGCGCACGATGCCCAGGGGATGGAGGTTGGCGGGATCGTCGGGTGCGGGGTCGCCCCCTGCCCAGATGAACTCGGCGACGCCCGCGAGGGCGCGGGCGCAGGTTTTCAGGAGGTCGATGCGCTTGGGGCGGGCGTCGCGGGCGACGGTGAGGACGACGGGCAGGCCCCTTGCCCGGATGGCGGCCACGCGGGCGGCGAGAGGGTCGGCGGTCCGGGGGGCGCCGGGCATGGCCGGGCCGGTGGTGTCGGGTGGTTGCGGCGCCTCGACCCCGTTGGGGATGAGGACGGGATCGTAGCCGTCGGCGCGCATGAGGTCCAGGTCGCGGGCGGAGACGGCGACTACGGCGCCGCAGCGGCCGCGCAGGGCGCGGTCGGCGGCCAGGAGCCTCCGGTTCTGCACGCGAAGCTGGTCGTAGCCGTGCATGGTATAGACGATGCGCCCGCGCTCGATGCCGGGCGCCAGGCGGCCGAGGGCGCCTGCCTTGGAGGTGTGCAGGTGGACGATGTCGGGCTTTACCCGCCGGTAGAGGGCGGCGATTTCGGCCAGGGCGCGGAACTCGCAGGCGGGTCGAAGGGCGCGCACGAGGTGCGGGACGGTGAGGGTTTCCACGCCGGGCATGCCGGAAAAAGCCGCGCCCCCTCCCTCGGGGCCCGAGGCAACCAGGACGCGGTCTCCAGCCCCGACCTGGCGCAGGGCGAGGGTGCGGACCACGGTCTGGCCTCCGCCGGGTTCGGACCGGGTGATGAGGTGGAGGATGGTCATGCCCGCCCTCCCGGGAGGATGCGATCCAGGGCCTGGCTGAGGGCGGCTTCCGCCGCGGCGGCGGAGAGGGCTTCGGTGAAGTAGCGGCGGGCGGCCTCGCCGCGGCGGGCGCGCTCCCGCGGGTCGGCCAGGACGGCCAGCGCGGCGGCGAAGGCTTCCGGGCTGTCGGCGCGCAGGGCCTGGGCGCGGTCGGCGTCGTAGCCTTCGAGGGCTTCGGCGCTGCCGACCAGGGGCAGGCCGTACATGAAGGCTTCCGCGGTTTTCATCTTTATGCCGGAGCCCCAGAAAATGGGCGATACGACGAGGTCGGCTTCCCGGTAGCAGGGGAGCAGGTCGGGCACGCCGCCGGGCACGCGCACGCGGTCCGACTCGAACTCGGTCCGGAATTCCTCGAAACCGCGACCCGCGACGGTCAGCGTTCCCTCGACCCGGGGTAGGACTTTCCTGATGAACCAGCGCACGCCCTCGACATTGGGGGCGAAGGCGGATCCTGCGAAAAGCATGCGCACCGGGGCGCCGGCGGCATCGGCGCAATCAGCGGTGACCGGGCGGGCCGGGCCGCGGTCTTCCAGGCCCGGGGGCAGGACGAGGTCGGCGCGCCGGCCGTATTCCCGTTCGAGGCCGCGCGAATCGCGGTCGGAAAGGACGATGGCGAGGTCGGCGCGGCGGATGGCCAGGCGTTCTGCCCGCGCGATGCCGGGCACGAGGAGGAGGTTGTGCGGCCTGCGGGCTCGGAAGGCGCGCTCGAGGTAGAAGCGGCGCTCGACGTTGTGGAAGAGGACGGCGATTTTCACGCGCGGCGCGAGGGTGTGCAGGCTACGGCAGGCGAGGGCGTACATGGACTGGTCAACGAAGAGGAGGCGGGCGCCGGGGGCGCAGGCGGCCTCGACCTCGCGGCAGACAGCGCGGGTGCAGGCGGGGTAGCGGCCGGCCAGGCTGCGGCCGAGCGAGGCGACGGGTCCCGTGGATTCGCCGTGGCGTCGGGCGATTTCGTCGGCGTAGAGTTCGGCCACCGCGGTTTCGCCGAAACGGCGCTTCAGGACGGCCAGGACAGTGCCGGAAACGAGGTCGGCGCCGCCCTGGACGCTGCGGACGCGTTCGCCGCGGAGGTAGACGATGTCAGCGGCCACGGCGCAGGACCTTTTTCACCGGCCAGGAGAGGATGACGCCGGCGATGTCGAGCGCCAGGATGGTCTGGCGCAGGATGGCGGGATAGTGGACGCCGAGGGCCATGTCGAGGGCCACCGCGTTTTTTTTCAGGAAGCGGCGGTTGTTGGCCAGGGCTTCGCGGAAGTAGCGGAGCTTGCGTCGCACGAAGGCGCCGGATGCGGCGCCTCCGGATGCGGATGCGGATGCGGGTCCGTCTCCGCCATGCGCGCCGCCCGCGGCGGCAGCGCGGGGCAGGTTTACCTGGATGGCGGCGGGCTCGAACCAGATGGAGGCGCCGTCGGCGCGGGCCCGGACGAGGAAGTCGGTTTCCTCCCGGAAGCAGTTGCCGATGTAGGCCTCGTCGAAGCGGATGCGCCGCGCGATGTCCCTCGATACAAGGAAGGCGGCGTGGACGAAGGGCGCTTTCATGGGTGCGCCCGGGTCGAGGTGGAAACGGGTGCCCAGGCTCAGGGCGTTCACGAGGGGCCTACGCAGGGCGGGCTGGGCGGCGAGGAAGGCTTGCGGATCGGCGGCGTCGGCTTCGGTTTCCATGTAGGGAGCGCGGGATCCGACGATGTCGGCGCCCCGGCGTTCGCGCGTCGCGAGGAGGGCGGCAAGCGATCCGGGCATGAGGAGGGCGTCGTCGTCACCAAAGTAGAGGAGGTCGAATCGTGCCGCCGCGATGCCCATGTTCTTGGCGTGGGTCTGGCGGAGGTTGCGTTCGGAGCGGAGGATGCGGATGCGGGGTTCGCGCGCGGCCATGTCGCGCAGGACGGCCTGGGTGTCGTCGGATGAGCAGTCGTCGACGACGATGAGTTCTGCAGTTTCGGGTTGGAGATAGGTGGGCAGGACCATGGGCAGGAGCCGCGCGCGGTTGTAGGTGGGCACGATGACGCTGATGTTGGGCGCGGTCGCGGGTGAAGCCGGCGGCGCGGCTGGCGCTGCTGGCGCTGCTGGCGCTGCTGGCGCTGCTGCCGCGGCTGGCGCTGCTGGCGCGGTTGGTGCGGCGATTTCATCATCGGGTTCGGCGATTCCGCTGAGCTCGGCCGCGATGTCCAGGAATCTGCGCGACCATGCCGCGAGGGAGAATCGCCGCGCGGTTGCGGCGGCGAGGGCGCGCGCGCCATCGGGACCTCCCCATTCGGCGGCGGCGCGCAGGATCGCCACGAGCGCGGCGTCGGGATCGAGCGCATCCACGGCGAAGACTCCGGGGAATCCATCAGCCGAGAGTTCGGTGATGGCGCCCACCCTCGACCCGACCACGGGCAGACCACAGGCGAGGGCTTCGGTGGTGACCATTTCGAAGCCTTCGTAGCGCGAGGGGAGGTACATGACGTCGCAGGCGCGGTACAGGCCGGGCATGTCGGGGTAGCGGACGCCGGTGCGGATTTCCACGCCCGGGCGGGCGGCAAAGGCGCCGGTTCCCTCGGCCGAGGGAGTGGCGATGACGAGTTCGCAGGACGCGTTTGCGCGGGCGATCGCGTCGCATAACGCGAGAAGGCGCTCGGGCGCCTTCTGCGGGCCCAGCCTGCCTACGAAGAGGATGCGTGTTTTCGCGGGATCTTTCAGGGCGGCCGCGGCATCGGCCGAGGCATCGGATCGCACATCGCGTCGCGGCGAGAAGTGAGCCGTGTCCACGCAGTTTCGCAGGATCCTTATTTTTTTGGCCGGCACCGCGTACCAGCGCCGCCATTCGGTCCCCGCCCGGCGCGACACGCCGGCGACGCGGCGGGCAAGGAGTCCGGCCGCGGCTTCCATGAGTTCCTCGAGGCCCCAGCGCCGGCGCGAATCGTCCAACGCAAGGAGGAATCCCCTCATGGAACCGTGGGCGAAGACGATATCGGCGCGGACAAAGGGGCAGCCGCCGCCGTTGGTCACGAGAAGCGCGCGGCAGGCTCCGTCGGCGCGCGCGCGCGATCTGGACCAGGCCAGGAGCGAGTATCCGAGCGCGTCGCCGACGTAGCCGAAACGGCCTCGGCGCAGGGGCAGAAGCATGCGGCCCCAGACGGAGCGGTCCAGGGCGGCGCGATCCAGGATGCTGACGCGGAATCCGCGGAGTTCCAGGCTCTCGCGCGCGTAGCGCATGACGCGCTCGACGCCGCCCGCGTCGCCGGCGCCCCGGGGCGAGACGAGGTAGGCCCTCATCGGGGATCCCCTTCGTGGTGTCCGGAAGATTGCGCTTTTTGGATAAGGGCACGCGCCATGGGGTCGCCGCCCGCGACCAGCGTTACGGCGTAGGCAAGGCAGCCTGAGATGACGGCGGCGGCCAGGCGTGCCGCTCCGGGGGCCAGGAAGGCGCGGACGGTCAGCGCAGCCAGGAAGGTGATCGCGGTGCCCGCGAGGTAGCGCGCGAAGCCGAAGCGGCGCGGCAGGGATTCGGGTTCGAGCCTCAGGCACAGGACCGCGTGCACCGCCAGTACGGCGGCTTCGCCCGCGACCATGGCCCAGGCGGCGCCGATATGCCCGAAGGGACTCACCCAGAGGAACATGGCCAGGGCGGTCACGATGAGGCCCGCACCGAAGGACCAGAGCATGGCGCGCTCGCGGCCGCGCGGCACGAGGATCTGCAGTTGCAGGAAATTCGAGGCGCCCACGAGCGGGGCCAGGAGAGCCAGGATGCGCAGCGAGGCCGCTGACTCGGCGAAGCCCGACCCGCCGAAGAATACCGCCAGGTCGTCCGCGGTGACCGCGATGCCCGCCGCCGCGGGCAGGGAAAAGAGGGCGATCGCCCGGGCGGATTGGCCGAGTATGCGCGCGAATCCTTCCTCGTCGCCCGACGAGAGATGCGACAGGCGGGGCAGGAGTACGGCGCTGAGAGTTGCGGTTACGGTGGTTACCATGCGCGCGAGGCGGATCGAGACGGTATAGAGGCCCGCCTGCCTCGGGTCGGAGGCCAGGCCCAGGAACAGGAAATCGAGGTTGGTGTAGGCGGTGATGGAGAAGGCGATGAGGGTGAAGAGCGCCATGGGCCCCAGGTGCGAAAGCGGCCGTATTCCGGTGAACGTGGGGTGTACGATCCGGCGCGCGGCGCCCAGGTTGAGTCCCGCGCCGAGGAGGGCGACGATGGCCAGGAGCGCGGCGTAGGGCACCGTGTCGCCCGAGTCGCGCACGACGATGAAGAGGAAGACGACGGACACGAACTGGAGGACGAGGTTGCGCAGGCCGATGAAGCGGAAGCGCTCCACGCCGCGGAAAAACCATTCCACCGCCGCGCTGGAGGCGATGATGGTCAGGCCGAACAGGGCGAATAACGCAAAATCGGCGCGGTACCGGTCCACCGCGATGATGGCCGCGAAATAGGCGATCGCGGCGACCGCCGATGCGCCCAACGCGAGCGCGCCGAGTTCCGTCGCGACGCGCGAAAGGCTTTGTTTCGAGTTATGCGCTCCGGCCGAATGACGCGAATCCGCGGAGGCCTTGGCGACGGCGCGAACCCCGTAGGTGGCGAAGCCGAGCCCGGCGGCGGCGATGAAATAATTGGCGAGCGAGGCGGCCACGCCCAGGCGTCCCAGGTTGTCCGGCCCCAGGACACGCGTGATGTAGGGATAGGTGAGAAGGGGAACCGCGACGTTGAGGACGGTGGTGAGGCTGGAATATAGGAAATTCGACGCGATCGATCCGGACCTCATGGCCTGGGCGCCCAACGGTAACTGCCGCCGACGCTGACCGAGAGAAGGTACTTGGTGTTGCCGGCCGCCGGTTGCCAGATCCAGACGTTGCGGTCGACGGGCGCGGCGACGGAGGCGGTTACGACCGGCGCCCGCAGTTCCATCGCATCCAGCGCCACGCCGCCTGACAGCGCGGCGTGCAGGCCCCAGTCGCCGAAACGGCGCGCGATGCTCGCCCCGGCAAGGATGCGCTTTTCCAGGATCGGATCGTCGAGGAAATGCGTGCCGTCGACCAGCGGTTCAATGCGGTCGTGCCAGGGGTTGGCGGGACTGTTCGCGCCCGAGAGCCTGAATTCGAGGGCGGCGCCCAGGTCCCAGCGCGCGATCGAGGAACGCCAGTCGGCCTGCACGGCGATGTTGTTCTGCCCGTACTTGTAGCCGAGCATGTTGTCCTCGATCGCGATGGGCCTGGCCTGGAATCCGGCCTGGGTCCAGCTGTAATCGAAACGGGTTTCGGGATAATAGGTGTAGCCATAGGACACGGCCTGCTGCTTGGCCTTGGCGTCGTCGAGCGTGCCCACGCCGGAAATCATTTCGCTCGGTTCGAAGGTGTACTTGGTCGCTCCGGCGAGATAGAGGCCGAAGCTGCCGGCGCTGGTTTCCAGGCGGCCGCCTAACGTAAGAGCCGCCTGCCAGGGGTTCCAGGTGGTGTCGGGAAAAATAAAGTGGACGTTGAAATCGTCCATGAGGAACTGGGCCAGGAGGCTGAATTCGCCGCGGCGCGCCCAGGTCCAGAAGAGGCCGACGATGTTGTTTTCGTCGGATTCGGTGGCCCAGGGCCTGCCGCCGGTGCCCTTCACGTACTGGATGAAATACTGCGGGATGGGGTTCACGAAATACTCGAAATCGAAATTTCGACCCGTGTAGACCGCGGCGTCCTGGATGCCGAAGCGCATGTCGCCCAGCCTGATCGCGTAATTCTTCAGGTTGGCGCCGCGTTCCGGAAATCCCTTTCCGACGCCCGCGCCGGCGCCCCACGCTTCGGTGCTCGTGGTCGAGTCGTGGTTGAGTTCGATCCACCTGCTTTCGTAGCTGAAGAATCCGTCATCGTAGGCGAGGTCCATGATGTTGGCCGCGATGCCGCCCGAATTGACGAAGAGCGAATAGGGCGTGTCGACGGCGTCGAGGTGGCGGAACCTGCCCGCCTTGAGGGTGACCGGCCCCAGGCGCGAGGAGAGGCCGCCCTGCTCGAGCATGAAGTAGATGTTGAAGAGGGTGCCGCCGGGAATGTCGGCGAGCGCGGGCGCGTATTTGCCGTCCATGTTGGCGCTCAGGTCCGCGAGCACCGAGAGGTAGCCCGCGTCCATGGAAAGTTCAGCGCCGGCGCGCGGCGTGAAACCTCGATCCGTGATTTCCTCTCCGTATCCGCCCGCGGTAAAGGCCGCATCGCCGTAGAAGTTGATGGCCGGACCGACGAAGAGGTCCTTCGCCGATTCGTCCGCGGCGAATGCGGGAAAGACCGACACGGCGGCGGAGGCGATCATGCAGGCCAGGGCGCGGAGCGTACGGTTCATCTAGAGGTCTCCCGGTGAGGAATGATGCCTGAAACGCATCGCCGCGCCAAGGGTCAGCTCGAACCAGGCTTCGTCGTCGATCATCGCGACGCCGGGCCGCGCCGACACGCGCCACATACCCATGGTCCAGGAAACCGGCATCGAGAGGGTCCAGTACCAGGTCGTGCGCGCCGAGGCGGTGGTGGTGTTGCCGTTGAGCGGCGTGGCGATCAGGTTCGCCTCGTCGTTTTTTTCGAGGATGAGGGTGTCCAGGCCGACGACAAATCCGAGCGGGCCCGAGTCTGCCGTCACCGAGAGCCTTCCCCAGCGCGCGCCCGGTCCGTAGGGGCTGTTCAGCGGAAGGAGCAGGCCGCCTGCGTCGGCAAGGTAGCGGTACTGGAATCGGAGGAAGGGGTTCACGTCGTTGGGCCAGATCTGGGAGCCGTCGTAGTTGCCCCAGAGCCAGTGGGTATAGCCCGCTTCGAGTCTCGTATGTAGTGTCACGAAGCTTGCGCTTTTCCGGTAGTCCAGGCCCGCGACGTAGGCATCGATCGTGGGGGCGGCCGTGTCGTCGTAGCCGAAGATGCCGGCGTTGATATCATCGAAGCCGGCCTGGACGGCGAAGCGCAGGTCGTCGAAGGGCTCCCAAGCGGCATCGAGGACGAGGGAGTTGTTGGTCTGGGACATGCCAGCCTGATGCCGCGAGATGACCGGGATGATGTCAGTGATATAGAAGAGATTGTTGCGGCGCGCGATCATGGCGTGGTCGGTAAGGCCGAGGCGCAGGCGCCCGAGGTCCCAGGTGAGACGGTTCATGGCCTCGATGATGGCGGTGGGGCTGCCGTTCTGCGAGAAGGCTTCGGCGTCGAATCCGTAGTAGTTCGCGCCTGAGGGAAGTACGCCCGCGTTGGGGTTCACGTCGTTGCCGTCCCATGACTTGATGGCGGGGATCGAGGCGACCATCCAGTCGATTTTCAGGCGGCCGATCCGACCAGCGGCGCGGATCGCGTCAAGGTAGGGGAGTCGCGTGCCGGGAAGGATACCGCCCCGCAGGATGCCGTTGTAGTCGGGCTTTTCACGGCCTAGGAGGGCCTCGAACCCTTCGCCCCGATACCAGACGGCAGCCTTGGAAAGGAAGAAGTTTTCGAACCGGACGGCATCGCCCGCGACGCCGACCACGGGAAGATTGTCCTGCCTGAAGTAGTCACCGGTCCACTGGTCACGCAGCGAGGCTTCGGCGATGGCGCCGAAACCGGATTCGCTTTCGCCCCGGAACTGTAGGCGTGCAAAGGGCGGCCGATCGAACCAGACCCTGGTGAGGTCGATGCCGTTCCTGATGGTTCCCGTTTCGATGAGGCGGTTCAAGCCCGCATGACGATACTCATAGTCTACATCGAACTCGATACGGAAATCGGCGCTGCGCGTCGCCGGCAGGCCCTGTGCGGACAGTACGGGAACCGGGTCCGCGGCGGCCAACCCTGCGCAAAATGAAATCAATAGTGTCACGAAGATTGCGCTTTTCATGGCCGAGCCTCCCTGCGGGCGAGGGCGACATCGAGTTGCCGCCTGACTGCGGCATGCGACAGGTCGGAGAGGCCGTGCAGTTTAGCCAGGAAGAGGGGATAGGGCATGTCGGCGTCCACCACGGTGCGGTGCAGGATCAGGGGGTCGGAGCCGGGCAGGATCCTGCCGGACTGGGTAGTGAAGGCGAACGTAAAGCTCTCGCGCCGCAAGGCTGCCTGTACCGCCGGATCGTATGTGTCGGGCTCGCCCCCCACCCAAGCGAAGGTTGCGGGGACCTGCCGGGTGAGTTCCTCGAGGCGGGCTCTGGCTCCGGTGATTTCACGGTCGATGGTCGCCTGGTCGGCAGGGCTGCGGAACCTATGGTGGGTGGCCGTGTGGCAGCCAATCTTGTGGCCGCGGCGCACAATGCCTCGGATGGCGCGGGGCATCATGCCGACCGGTTCAACCAGGTTGTCTACAAAAAGGTCATGTGCCCTGCACCACTCGCGATGGCCCCAGGATGGCTGAAATGGCAGGTCAGAGGGAACGAAGAAAATGCCGCGGAAGCCGTATTCCTCGAGGAGAGGCGCCGCGACCCTGGACTGGCAGGACAGCCCGTCGTCGAACGTGATGAGCAAACCAGGTTTGCCCTGACGGGGGACCTCACCCCGCCTCGCGGCAACGAAGAAGCTCCTGAGGTCTTTCAGGGTCATCGGCGTGAAGTGGTTGCGAAAATGAGCGAGTTGGCGCCGGAACGAGGGGATGCAACTCTCCGGGGTGTGGTGGTAGGCGACGGCGCGCACCCAGGGCGGCAACGGAGAAAGCGCAATCTTCGTGACACTGGTGTTCATTCCCGTCCAGCCTCCCGATTCGGTTCGCCCTCACCCTCCCCCAGGAGGCAAATCCCCAGGAAAAATCCCAGGAACGTGAGCCCGCCGGGATTCATCGCGTCGGTGGACATGAGGATACTGTACGCGACCAGCGAAAGGTCGAGGAAGCCGAGGGGCGTTCCTGCGCGCAGGAACCGGGCGGCCAGGAGGGCGGCGTAGGCGATCGCGAACACGATGCCGTTTTCGAAGAACATGGCCAGGAAGGCGTTGTGCGGGCCGGAACCAATGGCGATCACCTGGTCGTAGCTGCGCTTTCCCTTGAGGGATTCGGCGACGAGGGCCTGGTTTTCGGCGGATTCGGTGTAGCCCCAGCCGGTCAGGGGGCGTTCGGCGCCCTTGGCTGCGTAGGCGTTCCAGAGTTCCTGGCGATAAAGGAGGAGGTCGTCGAGTTTCCGGTTGTAGGTGGTGGAGAGGAAGGCGATGCCGGCTGCGGCGGCGATCACGAGTGCCGCGGCGGCGATCCGGGTGACGGGTTTCCGCGGCAGGAGGGCGAATACCGCGGTCGCGGCAAAGGCCAATGGCGCGCTGCGCGACCCGGGGAAGGACGCCCAGGGCCAGTAACCGTCGAAGGCGAGGATGCCGAGCCCCACCGCGAGGATGGCCGCCGCCTGAACCGGGGAACGCTTTCGCGCGCCGATCGCGAGGGCGAGGGGAAACCAGAGCGACTGCATGCCGAAAAGGTTGACGTTGTAGATGCGCTGGATCGTCCCTGTGCGCATCAGGGCGAAGATCAGCGCCATGGCGGCCGCGGTCATGCCGAAGGTTTTCAGCCAGGTGCGTTCCAGGCGGTCGCCGCGCTCGGCGTCCAGCAGGGCGGCGCAGCCGGCGAGGACGAACACCCTCGACCCGGATTTGGCCAGCGCCTTGAACGAGCCCGATCCGGCAAGCCACATGAGCCCGTCCTTGGCCGCGATGAGCGCGAAGAAGGCGATCACGACCAGGGCCCAGCGGTTGCCTGGAATCGACCGGCCATTCAGCGCGAGGTACCAGGCGCACAGGGCGAGGATGAGCGCCGTGCCGATGTATGTGTAGTAACTGAACACGAACGCGATGGCGAGGATGAACGGCAGGATGCGTCCGGTGACGTCCAGCGCCCGATCGGGGAATGTTCTGGTCATGGCGCTCATCGCTCCTCCAGTATGCGCCGGTACAGGTCGAGGTAGGCTCCGGCCGCGGCGTCAACGGAATACTCGACCGCCCGCGCCGCCCCCGCGGCCTTCAGGTCGGCGCGCAGGCCCGCATCTTCCGCGACGCGCCGCAGTGCCGCCGCGCAGGCCTGCGCATCCCCGGCGTCGAACAGGAACCCCGCGCCCTCAACCAGGGTCCGCAGGCCGCCCGCCGCGGAGCTGACCACCGGCAGGCCCGCGGCCATCGCCTCCAGGCAGGCGATGCCGAACCCCTCCGACCGCGAGCTCTGCAGGTACAGGTCGGCCGCGGCGAGGATGGCGGGCACGTCGGTCCTTGACCCGAGAAAGCGGCAGCGCGCCGAAATCCCGGCCGACGCGGCTAACGCTTCCAGCCGAGGCCGCTCGGGGCCGTCGCCGGCAAAGACGGCGACGAAATCGTCCGGCAGGAAGGCGATCGCGGCCAGGGCGGTGTCGTGATCCTTCGCGGGAACGCAGCGCGCCGTCATCGCGACCAGCGTACGCGCGCCCTTCCACGCAAGGAGTTCGGGATCGGGCGCGGCGCGGGCGAAGGAGGCGGTATCCACACCGTTGAGGATGACCGGCAGGCGCTCGACCGGCAGGCCCAGCCAGCCTGTCATTGCGCGCGCCACCTCGCCCGAAACGCAGGCGATCCGCGCGTGCCGCCGATAGCACCAGCGCTCGAAATGCTTTACCAGCGGCATGCGCATGCGCCGATTGTGCACCGCGTGCTCGGTCGTGACCCCCGCCGGACAGCCCGCGCCCCGACTCGAGGCCAGCGCAAGCGCGGTCCAATGGAAGCTGGGCCCCAGGTGCGAATGCGCGATGTCCGGCCGCTCGGCCGCCAGGAATCGCCTGAGCTCGAGAAGGCGCCCCGGCGAATAGATGCTCGCGCCATCGTCGCGGGCATGCGTCACCGTAACGCCCGCCGCACGCAGACCCTCGCCGAACACATCGCCGCGCCCATCAAGCACGTAGACACCCACCTCCACCCCGGCCGATGCCATGCGCGGTGCAAGATCGGCGACCAGACGCTCCGCGCCCCCCGGCGCCAGCGAATTGATCACGTGCAGCACTTTCATGGCCGGTCCTTCCGCGCGCGCCGGGCCCGCAGCGCAAGGGAGCACCGGTCGCGCAGGGCCGCCAGCACGCCGAAGGGTGAGGTCAGTGCCACCAGCCACCGCGCGCGGCCTGAAAGCGCAGACATACCGGAAAGGCCGGCACCGGACGCGTGCCGGCCCCTCGACCCGGATCCCGAACCAGCCGCCAGCGCTGAATCCGACGCCCATCGGGCATGCGCGGCGAATCGCGCGTAATTCACGGCCATGCGGAACAGCGCGCGCGCCGGATAGTGCGATTCCAGCGCCTCAGCGTAATAAAGGAGGTTTCCTTTCGGGTTGGCCAGGCGGAGTTCCAGGCTGCGGGCAGAAAGACCGTCGCCGCGATATTCGCATATCTGGATCGGAGCGTTCAGGAGCAGGTACTCGTAGCCCGCCCCGGCGATCCTGAACCACACCACGTTTTCCGTCAGGAAGGTCTCTCCCTCGAACTCGGGAAAGGGAAAACGCGCGAGCACGTCGCGCTTCATCACTTCGGCCTTGTCGCCCCGCAGGCGGTCCGCCAATGCCAAGTCGAGGGCTGAGCGCCGCTCCATGCCCGCGGGGAACGGTTCGCCGATCCGTGCGCCGCCGTCCATCACCTTGAGCCCAAGGATTCCCCCCAGCGAGGGGTCACGGTCGGCGCGGTTCGCCGCGGGAGCGAGCGCCGCAAGCGCGCCCGGATGCAGGCGGTCGTCGGAGTCCACCATGACCACCCAATCGCCGCGGGCTTCGCGGATGCCGTCGTTCAGCGCGCGATGCTTTCCGCCGTTGGCGCGCCGGAGGTAGCGGACCGGATAGGCTGCCGTGCCCGCCCATATTCCGGCGGCGAGCTCCGTTCCGTCGGACGATCCGTCGTCGACGATAAGCCACTCGAAATCGGTACGCCGCTGCGCGTCCAGCGACTCCTTCAGCCGCTGGAGCTCTACCGCCCGGTTGTAGGTCGGGGTGAGGATCGTGAAGCGGGGATGGCTGGCATTCGCCGGCATCAGGGCCGGTCTCCGGCCATGCGGGCCACCACCCAGTCCTGCACCGCCTTCAGACGCTTTTCCATGGCCGAGTACATGTCCACGATCGCGGCCGCCGCCCCGGAGGGGTCCGCGGCGCACATGCTGGCCACGTACAGGCCTTCGCGCACCGGGACGATC
>CAYRXK010000010.1:42672-45882 GCA_964428265.1 uncultured Treponemataceae bacterium | reverse complement strand
TGCGCCCACCCCCAGGCCTATTTCGAACTGCTCGGCGAAAACTACTGATTCCGCCATACCAGGCGAACAAGGAGGAGATACCATGGTTCAGGCGCTTCAAGTGTACAAGTGCGAGAAATGCGGCAATATCATCGAAGTCCTGCATGCGGGCCATTGCGTGCCCACCTGCTGCGACCAGCCGATGAAGCTGATGGAAGAAAACACGGTCGACGCGGCCAAGGAAAAGCACGTGCCCGTGCTGGAAAAAGTGGCCGAGGGCTGGAAGGTCACGGTCGGCGCGGTGCCCCATCCGATGGAGGAAAAGCACTACATCGAATTCGTCGAACTGATCGCGGACGGCCGCGTGTACCGCGCGAACTTCAAGCCGGGCGACGTGGCCAGCGCGGTGTTCCCGGTGCAGGCGGCAAAGGTGACCGCCCGCGAATACTGCAACCTGCACGGGCTCTGGAAGGCCTCGAACTGACAGGAAGGCCCCGAACTGGATGGCCGCCGGGCCCCGCGTCCGGCAAAACGATAGAAGGAAGGAGACAGCGATGAAGAAATACGTATGCGACGTGTGCGGCTACATCTACGATCCGGCCGAGGGCGATCCCGACGGCAAGATTCTCGCCGGAACCGCGTTCGAAAACCTGCCCGAGGACTGGGTCTGCCCGATGTGCGGCGCCGGCAAGGACAGCTTCTCCGAAGCCTGATGCTGCCGATAGTCCGGCGTAAGCCGGGCTGGCAGGAGCTGGGCGCCGTGCGGTCATCCGGAACACCGGTACCGCGTGGCGCCCTCGTTTCATGACAAGGAATCCACGTTGATTTCGCGCGAAGACTTCATATTCACGATCGGCTTCGACGGCGCGCAGGCGGTCGTCGACGGCAAGGCGAAAAAGGAATTCGGCAAACTGGGCACCATGCAGCTGGCCGAAAAGGGCCTGTACCGCGCCGCGTTCTCGTCGGCACTGTACTCCATGAATGAAAGGGAAATGGCCGATTTCATCGCGTTCTTCAACGCGAAATCAGGCGGTTCCTGGACGGATGCCTCGCAGTTGTCGCGCCTGTTCGGCGTGGCGATGGAGGACATCTCCAAGACGCTGGTGCTGTAGGCCGCTTCGGCCGGGCGCGGAAGCGGCACTTCGGCCGCGCGCCGCGAAATCCGGCGATACCGCGACGGCGCCGGACGGACGCGCGCGGCATTCCGCGCCTCAGTACGCCGCCACGATCCTGCAGGTAAGGTAGCGCGACTCCGGATAGCCCGACACGATGGGGTGGTCCAGGTCCTGCACGCGCTCGGCCACGGTGCGCAGGCGCTTTCCTGAATCGCGCGCGGCGTCCAGCAGCATCGCGTCGAACAGGGCTGGCGAAAACCAGTGCGAACAGGTGAAGGTTGCCAGGATGCCGCCCTTGTCCAGCAGTCGCAGGGCGCGCAGGTTCAGGTCCTTGTAGCCGCGGCGCGCCGATTCTATGGACGCGCGGTTCTTGGCGAAGGCCGGCGGATCCAGCACGATCAGGCCGTAGCGGGCGCCGCGGTGCTCTTCCTCGCGCAGGAAATCGAAGGCGTTGGCCGCGCGCACGGCGACGCGGTCGCGCAGGCCGTTGCGCTGCGCGTTGGCTTCCAGGAGGCGCAGGGCCTCTTCGGACGAGTCAACGGCGAGGACGTGGCTGGCGCCGGCGGCGGCGCAGGTGACGGAGAAGCCGCCCTGGTTGCAGAACAGGTCCAGCACCTGGGCGCCCTTGGCGTAGGGGGCCACGACCGCGCGGTTGGCGCGCTGGTCCAGGAACCAGCCGGTTTTCTGCCCGCCCGAAATGTCCACCCCGAACGACAGCCCGTTTTCCTCCATTATGATCGAGGGGGGTACGGTGCCGCGCAAGGGACCTGTCGCGGGCTGAAGGCCCTCGAGCGCCAGGACCGGCGCCTCGGATTTTTCGTAGACGCCGTCGCAGGGAAACACTTTCAGGAGCGCGTCGAGGATGAGGTCCTTGCGCAACGCCACGCCGAGCGACAGGAACTGGACGGAAAGCCAGCGGCCGGCTTTCGGGGGTTCCGCGGCGTCGGCCTTGCCCACGTAGGAATCCACGATCAGCCCGGGAACGCCGTCGGCCTCGCCGAAGATCAGACGCAGGCTCTGCCGGTCGGGATCGAAAAAGCGGCGCCGCCAGGCCAGGGCCGCGCCGAAGGCCTCGGCAAAAAAATCGGCATCGGCGGCGCGCGGGGCGCGCGAGTAGATCCTGGCCCGGATCTTGGAATGGGGATTCCAGAACGCCACGCCGACCGCGATCCTGCGCGCGTCCTGCACCTCGACCTCGACCCCCGGCTCGGGCAAACCCTCGACCCTGAGGATCTCGTTGTCGTAGACCCAGGGGTGGCCGGCCCTGAGCCTGAGGTCCTCTTTCGGTTTCAGTACGATGACGGGGCGTTCCATGGCGCGGAGTATAGCGGAAAATCGCGCGCGCTTGAAGCAATGGGGGGCCTCGGGTACGATATACCTGCATGAAGAAACCCGCGACCGCCTACGTATGCGCCTCCTGCGGGCACGCCGAACCCAAGTGGCTCGGCCGCTGCCCCGAATGCGGCCAATGGAACACCCTGCGCGAACGCGCGGCAGGCGCCCTGCCCGGCGGCCGGAGCGGCCGCGACGAGGGCGGCGAAAGCTTTTCGCTGCCCCTGGCGGCGATAGACCCGAGCTCGGGCACCCGCATCGGATCGGGCAGCGCCGAGCTGGACCGCGTGCTGGGCGGCGGCTTCATGCGCGGATCGGTGGCGCTGCTCGGCGGCGAGCCGGGCATCGGCAAGAGCACCCTGCTCTTGCAGGTGGGGGCGCGGCTGGGCGCGGCGGGGCGCGTGCTGTACGTGTCCGGAGAGGAGTCGCCCGCGCAGATCAGGCTGCGGGCGGACCGGCTGGGCCTGTCGCGCGAGGGGCTGGAAGTGCTCTGCTCTCCGGACCTGGAGCGCATCCGCGCGGTGCTGGACGACGTGAAGCCCGTGCTGGCCGTGATCGACTCGATACAGACATTGCACGCGGCGGATGCGGGCGCCGTGCCCGGCACGGCCAACCAGATCAAGTATTGCGCGCAGGAACTGACCGGCTGGGCCAAGCGCCACGACGCCGCGATGGTGCTGGTGGCGCACGTGACCAAGGACGGCATGATCGCCGGCCCCAAGGCGGCCGAGCACCTGGTGGACGCGGTGCTGTCCTTCGAACAGGCCGAGGGCGACCTGCGGGC
>CAYRXK010000010.1:40032-42572 GCA_964428265.1 uncultured Treponemataceae bacterium | reverse complement strand
TTTCCCGACCTGGTGGAACTGGGCAGGATCGCGAAGTCATGGGGCTTCGGCCTGATCCAGATCCTGCCGGTGAACGACACCGGCGAGCAGACTTCGCCCTACAGCGCGCTGTCGGCATTCGCCCTGCACCCGGTGTACCTCAGGCTGCGCGACCTGCCCGAATGGCGGGACCAGCCGCGCCCGGCGAACGGAGCCGGCAATGCGGCCACTGAAACTGGCCACGCGGCGACCGGGGCCGGGCGCCTGGTCGCCTTCGAGGAAGTCTACCGGACAAAACTCGACCTGCTCCGGGCGCTGTGGGACACGGGCGCCGACCGGGCCTGCGCGGCCGAACTGGAAGCATGGTGTGCCGGACACGACTGGGTACAATCCTACGCCTGCTTTATCGAACTGAAGCGGCGCAACGGCGGCGCGCCCTGGTGGCAGTGGGCCGCCCGCCTCGACCCGGACCCCGACTTTATCGACGCATTCTGGAACGGCGCGGAAAGCGCGCGCGACTGCCGCTTCTGGGCCTGGATCCAGATGCGCGCCCACGGCCAGTTCCAGGCCGCCGCCCTCGCGCTGGCCGGCATGGGCATCGACCTCATGGGCGACATCCCCATCCTGATGAACACGGATTCCGCCGACCTGTGGCAGCGCCGCGCGCTGTTCCGCACCGACCGCGTGGCGGGCGCGCCGCCGGACATGTACTCGCCCTCGGGCCAGAACTGGGGCTTCCCCCTCTATCGCTGGGACGCCATCGCCGCCGACGGCTACTCGTTCTGGAAGCGCCGCCTGGCAGCCGCCGACCTCTTCTACAGCGCCTACCGCATCGACCACGTCCTGGGCTTTTTCCGCATCTGGGCCCTCTCCGAACGCGAAGAAGACGGCTTCCTCGGCTCCTACCTGCCCGAAGTCCCCCTCGCCAGGCCCGACCTGGCCGCCCTGGGCCTCTCCGCCGAGCGCATCCGCTGGATCTCGCGCCCGCATGTACCCGGAACCTTGTTGCGCCAGGCATCCGCCGAATGCGGCCTGGACCTCGAATTCCCGCTGTTCGCCAGAATCGGCGACGAAGACCTCTACCTTTTCAAGGACGAAATCCAAGGGTCGAGGGACATCCGCGCCGCCCTGGAGCGCGCCGTTTCAAGCCGCGCCGCCTCAGGCTGCGCCGCCTCCGCGGATGTCTATGCGGGCGAGGCGACCCGGCGCGCGATCGGCCTTGCCATGGAACGCGCGACCGCCTGGTGGAAAAACCGCACCCTGTTCGAATACGCTCCGGGCAGCTTCACGCCGTCCTGGAATTTCCGGCAGACGACCGCCTGGCAAACCCTATCCGACCACGAACGCTCGGCGCTGGAATCACTGATCGCCCTCAGGCAGGGCGAATCGCAGAGGCTCTGGGAGCGCGCGGGCCGCAGGATCCTCTCCGAACTCGTGCGCGCCGTACCCATGCAGGCCTGCGCCGAGGACCTGGGCGCGGTACCCGCCTGCGTGCCCAAGGTCCTGGGTGAACTGGGCATACCCGGCCTGCGGGTCCTGCGCTGGACCAGGGACTACGGATCGCCGGGCGCGCCCTACCTGCCGCTCTCGCACTATCCCGAAGCCTCGGTGGCCTGCCCCTCGGTGCACGACTCCTCGTCATTGCGCCAATGGTGGAGGGAGGAGGCCGAGCGCGACCAGGTCTGGGCTTTGGCGCGCGACGCGCGTGCGGCGGCCACCCCGCCGGCGATGCCCGGCGACGACCTGGACCCGGCATCGGCGGCCTGGCTGCTGGCCGCCATGGCGCGCGCCCCGTCACGGATTTTCGCCGTGCCCATCCAGGACCTGTTGGCCATGAGCGGCGCCCTGCGCGACTCCGACGACCGCGCCGAGCGCATCAACGTGCCGGGCATCGGCGGCGGCGCCAACTGGCGCTACCGCGTGCCCGCCGACTGCGCGGCCATCCTGGCGGACGAGGAGCTTGCGGCCAGGGCGCGCGCCCTGGCGGCCGCCCGCGGGGCGGCCGCCAACCGCGGTTGACGCGATCGGCCGCCGCCGCTACAGTCCCGAAGCATGAGCGACTCCCCGCCCCCGACCATCCTTTCCCGTTTCGGAGCGGCGGCGGCCTCGGGCGCGCGCAAGTCCCTCGGGGCGGTCGCCTTTCTTCTCAGGATCATGGTGCCGGTCAGCCTGGCCGTGGCGCTGCTGGGCTGGAGCGGCCTGCTTTCGCACATCGCCGCCTTCCTGAAACCCTTCATGAACCTGATCGGCCTGCCCGGCGAAGCCGCGCTGGCCGTCATCTCCGGCGCCCTGCTGACCAACTATTCGGCCATCGCCGTCCTTGACGGCCTGCACGTCAGCCTGCGCGACGCCACCATCGTCGGCGTCATGTGCCTGATATCGCATAACCTCATCGTCGAAACCGCGGTCATGAAAAAGGCCGGTTCCTCGGCCCTGAAAATGGCCTCGCTGCGGGTCGGCACCTCGATCGTCGCGGCCTTCATCCTCAATCTGGCATTGCCGCGCGCACTGGCCGACATCCCGTTTTCGGCGGTGTCGGGCGCGGGCGGCGCTGTCGGCGC
>CAYRXK010000010.1:23066-39932 GCA_964428265.1 uncultured Treponemataceae bacterium | reverse complement strand
GGCGCGGGCGGCGCTGTCGGCGCAGGCCTGCGGCAGGCCTTCTGGCCCATGATCGCCGGCTGGCTGCGGTCAACCGTGTCGCTGTCGCTGAAGATCGTGGCACTGGTCACCGCCATCATGGTGCTGCAGAAACTGCTCGAGGAATTCAGGGTTACGGACGCGCTGTCGCGCCTTCTGGGGCCGCTGATGCGCCTGTTCGGCCTGGCCGCCGAAACCTCGTTCCTCTGGATCGTGATAAACATCGTGGGGTACGCGTATGGCGCGGGCATCACGGTCGACGCGACCAAATCCGGCCGCATGAAGCTAAAGGACGCCGACCTTCTGAACCACCACGCCGCGATTTCGCATTCCCTGCTCGAGGATACGATCCTCTACGCCGCGGTTGGCATTCCCGTGCTGTGGCTTATGGTGCCGCGCCTTCTATTGTCCGTGGCCGTGGTCTGGATCGAGCGCGCCCGCCGCCGAATCGCGAAACGCCCCTTGCGCGTGGGGACGTACTGAAACGAGCGGTTCAGATCCCCGCGAAGCCCAGCCAGAATCCCGCGATGTTCCAGAGCGGCAGGATGCCCGTCACCTCGAGCGCGAGGGCGATGGCGCACAGGACGAGCCAGGCGATGGGCAGGGTCGAGGGGCGCGCGCGGCGCGCGAGCCGGATGATGGCGGGGACGGCGGCGGCGATGATCAGGGCGAGGTCGGCGGCCAGAACGGCGAGCGGCGAGCGCGACGCGAGCTCGGTCAGGGATTGGCCGGCGCGCGCGGCGATGGCGGACAGGTTGCCCAGGCTGCCCATGGCCATGGCGACGCCGAAGGCCACCAGAAGGATGCCCGAGGCCACGCGCACCTGGTTGCCGCGGCGCTTCAGCCAGTCCATCAGGGGCTTCAGGCGGTCGAAGAAGAGGCCCGCGGCCAGGAAGGGCAGCGCGAAGCCCAGCGAGTAGGTCACCAGGAGACCCGCGGCCTTAAGGACCTGGCCGTCCCTCGACGCGAAAATCAGGATCGAGGCCAGGATCGGCCCGATGCAGGGCGACCAGCCGGCGGCGAAGGCAAGGCCGAGGGTGAAGGCGCCGAAAAGGGTTGCGTCGGGCGCGCGGCGCGCGGTGCCCGCCTCGGCGCGTTTCCTGGCGCGCGCGGCGGCGATCTTGCCGAGAAGGCGGGTGTCGCGGGCCAGGAAGGCGAAGGGTTCGAAGAGCATGTTCAGGCCGAGCAGGACGACGATGACGCCGCCGATGATGCCCAGGCTGCCGCCGGCCCCCAATTGTCCGAAAAAGAGCGCGCTTCCCGAAAAGACGACGCCCAGTACGGTGAAGGCCACCGTGAATCCGGCGGAGAAAGCCAGGCTGGCGGCGAACACCCGACCGCGGCCCGCGCGGGCGGGCCTCGACCCGGAACCTGAAGCGGCGAGCGCAACGCCCGCGCCCGATCCGGTGATGAACGAAAGGTAGGCCGGCACCAGGGGCAGGACGCAGGGCGAGACGAAGGAGAGTAGGCCTGCCGCCAGGGCTGCCGCGATGCCGGGCTCGTTCACGTGGCGCGCCTCATTTCGTTGCCAGGTCGTTCATTATGGCGACGACTTCGGGGTGGTCGTAGCGGATGCCGCCGATGACGCCGGCGATGAATTTGCCGGATTTGTCCACGATGTAGGTGGTGGGTATGCCCTTGGATGCGTAGGCGCGGGACAGGCTGCTTTTCTGGTCCATGTAGACGGGGAATGTGTAGCCGTACTGCTTCAGGAAGTCGCGCACGGTGGCCTTCGTGTCGCCCAGATTCACCGCCATCACCTCGAACTTCTTGCCCTTCATGGCTTTGGAGAGGTTTTCGATGCTGGGCATTTCCTCTTTGCAGGGGGGGCACCAGGACGCCCAGAAATTGAGAAGGACGATGTTGCCCTTGGAGGCGGAGCGGGCGCGCGTGCCGCCCTCCATTTTTTCGACCGAAAAATCGGCGAAGGAGAAGGGCTGGTCGAAGACAAAGAAGCCGAGCCGTTCCAGGCGTTCGGCGTACCAGGGCCGATTCGTCTTGGTCGAGGTGGCGGCGCCGGCGATGCCGGTGGCTGCCGCGGCGATGACGAGTGCGAATGCCAGTGCGGCGATACGGGTGCTTCGCGTTCTCATATTCGGAATTTACTATGTTTCGGGGCACGGGGCAAGGCAGCGGTACGGCAGCCGTTCCGGCGCGTCTGACGGGGTTCGCGGCGTTTTGACAGGGGCATGCTGTTTTGGGTACTATTGAGGGGTCCGGCCAAGGGCGAACCGTGTCGGGTCCGGACGCAGCACGAACGAGGAGTGATCATGGGTATTTACATATATGGCAACGAGGAAGAAGAGCAGGAAGAAAAGCCCGCGGCCGCCGGCAAGGGCGAGGACGCGCTGGCCGAGCGTTTCCTGAAGACGCGCACCATCCTACTCACCGGCGAGATCGGCAAGGAATCGGTGGAAAAGGCGATCCGCCAGCTTCTGTTGCTGGAAAGCCTGTCCGCGGATCCGATCACGATCCTGATCGATTCGCCCGGCGGCGATGTGTACGCCGGTTTTTCGATGTTCGACATGATCCGCTTCGTGAAGGCGCCGGTGCGCATCGTGGGCATGGGCCTGGTGGCCAGCGCGGCGGCGCTCATCCTGCTGGCGGTGCCGGCGGATCGCCGCTTCGGCCTGCCGCATTCCTCGTACCTGATCCACCAACCGCTGTCCGGCATCCGGGGCGTGGCCACCGAGATCGAGATCGCGGCGCGCGAACTGGAAAAGACGCGCGAGCGCATCAATGCGATCATCGCGGAGGAAACCGGCCAGTCGGCCGAGCGGGTGGTAAAGGATACCGACCGCGATTACTGGCTGGACGCGGCCGAGGCCAAGGCCTATGGCCTGATTTCGCGCATCATTTCGAAAAGGGACGAACTGGCGGACTGATTTTTATCGAAGTGGCGGTCCGGATTTGAATCGGAAAGGGCATCCGCGCGCGTATATACCGTATGGAGGTTCCCATGCGGCGCGCGCATCTGTTTCTGGTTATGTTCGCCATCGCATCGCTGGTCGGCTGCGCGCGCTGCTCCCTGCCCGGGGCGGCGCGGGCGGCCTCCGGTCCCATAACCATCGTTTCGTACAACACGCACAACCTGTTCGACGATGTCGAATCCGGCGATGAATATCCCGAATTCCGCATGGATTCGGGCAACTGGTCGGCGGTCCGCTATCGCGCGCGGCTGGACGGCCTGCGCGATGCCGTCGCATCCCTCGTGCCCGGTTTTCCCGACATTCTCTGCCTGCAGGAACTGGAAAGCGCGAAGGTGCTGGCCGACCTGGCCGCGGGGCCGCTCGCCGGGGCCGGGTACCGTCAGTATGCGGCGGGCGCTCCCGGCGGGGGCCTGATCCGCTGCGGGGTACTGTCGCGTTTGCCGATCTCCTATGTGCGCGCGCATGCCGTAAAGGATGATCCGGTGTACGGCCCGTTCCGCGACATGCTCGAGATCGGGGTGGCGCCCGGCGCCGCGACGGGTTCGGGCAGCATGCCGGGCGCGGATTTCGTGCTGTTCGTCTGCCACTGGAAGTCGCGGCGCGAGGGGGCGGAGGAAACCGAAGGTGCCCGCCGCGCGCAGGCTGGCCTTCTGGCCGCGCGGGTCGCCGGGTTGCTTGCCGCCGATCCCCGGGCGCGCGTCGTGGCCTGCGGGGATTTCAACGAGTCGCCGGACGAGTGGGAGCGGGTGGGCAGGCGGTACCGGACGGGATTCATGCCGGTGACCGCGCCGGTACCGGCGGCTCCGGGGCTTCTTTCCGGGCTTCCGGTGGCGCGCAGCCCCGCCGAGGCGCGCTCTGGCGCCGTGACGGGCGAGCGGGCCGGGCCGGTCATGTACAGCCCCTGGGCCGCGCGCGGCGGTTTCAGTTACCGGTTCCAGGGCGAGGGCGAACAGCTTGACGGGTTCCTGCTGTCTCCGGCGCTTTGCGACGGCCTGGATATGGATTTCCGGGATTTCGGCGTGGCCGATGCTCCCTTCCTTTTCGATGCCGACGGATCGCCGAAAGGCTGGGAAGATGGCAGGGGCTATTCGGACCATCTGCCGGTGCTGCTGGCCCTGGACTCCGGATCATGACAGAACCGGTGCCGATTGTCGGAGCGCCCGGCGCGGAGTACACTTGCATAAATGGCTGGCACCGGAGCATACATCGTACAGAGCGACCTCACCGTGATGCTCGATGTCCACGACCCCTCCTTCGAGGAGGCCAGGGCGGAGCTCGGCGCCTTCGCTTCGCTGGAAAAGAGTCCGGAGCATTTCCACAGCTACCGGATTACGCCGATGTCGCTCTGGAACGCGGCGGCCGCGGGGCTGTCGCCGGACGAAGTGGCCGCCACGCTGGCCAGGCACTCGCGCTACGATGTGCCGGCGGACGTCGGCTTCGTGGTGCGCGAAACCATGTCGAGGTTCGGGTCCCTGGTGCTGCGAATGCATCCGGAGG
This sequence comes from uncultured Treponemataceae bacterium, assembly GCA_964428265.1. GTDB lineage: Bacteria > Spirochaetota > Spirochaetia > Treponematales > Rectinemataceae > CAYRXK01. Next base: position 35,487 of record CAYRXK010000010.1, on the reverse strand, counting down.
ACCCGCAGGGCAAAAAACTGCTGCTGGTCTGCACCGATCCGGACATGGACCGGCGCATCAGGTCGGATCGGAACCTGGGCAAGTGGCTGTCGCCCGACTCAGGCGGCTTTTCGGTGCGGCTGGAGGACCGCGGCACCGCCAAGCTGGAACTGATCAAGCGGGGCTGGCCGGTAAAGGACGAGGCGCCCCTGCAGGAAGGCGATCCCCTGCCGGTCGGGCTGCGCTTTCCGCGCGCCTCGGGCGAGCAATGGTCGCTGCGCCCCTACCAGACCGACGCGGTGGACGCCTTCACGGGCCGCTTCCTGCCCGGCTCGGGCTACGGCGTGGTGGTGCTGCCCTGCGGTTCGGGCAAGACGGTGGTCGCGATGGCGGCCATGGCCGCGGTGGGCCGCAAGACCCTGGTCATCACGACCAATATCGCCGCGGTGCACCAGTGGATCGACGAACTGCGGGACAAGACCGACCTCGACCCGGACCTGATCGGCGAATACACCGGCGCCGAGAAGACCATAAAACCGGTCACGGTGGCGACCTACCAGATCCTGACCTGGCGGCCGGACAAGAATTCGGAGTTTCCGCACTTCGCGGTGTTCCGCAAGGAACGCTGGGGGCTGGTGGTCTGCGACGAGGTGCACCTCCTGCCGGCGCCGGTATTCCGCGTGGTTGCCGAAATCCAGGCGGTCAGGCGTCTCGGCCTTACGGCCACCCTGGTGCGCGAGGACGGTCGCGAGGACGAGGTGTTCAGCCTGATCGGTCCCAAACGCTACGACGTGCCGTGGAAGGACCTGGAAAAGAAGGGCTTCATCGCCCAAGCCTGGTGCAACGAAGTGCGCATCCCGATGCAGGGCGACGATCGCCTGGCCTACGCCATCGCCGATCCGCGCAAGAAGGTCAGGCTCGCGGCGGAGAATCCGGCCAAGGAGGAGGTCGCGCGCGAATTGGTGGCGCACCATGCGGGCGACAGCATCCTCGTGATCGGCCAGTACCTTGACCAGCTCGGCCGCTTTTCCAAATTGCTCGGGGCGCCGATCATCACCGGCGCCACGCCGGAATCGGAGCGCGAAGCGCTGTACGCCGATTTCAGGTCGGGCAAGGTGAAGGTGCTGGTGGTGTCCAAGGTGGCCAATTTCGCCATAGACCTGCCTGACGCTTCGGTGGCCATCCAGGTGTCGGGAACCTTCGGCAGCCGCCAGGAAGAGGCGCAGCGCCTGGGCCGAATCCTGCGCCCGAAGGAGAAGAACTCGTTCTTCTACAGTCTGGTGTCGCGTTTCACGGTCGAGGAGGATTTCGCCGCCAACAGGCGCAAGTTCCTGACCGAGCAGGGCTACCGCTACAAGATCGAGGCGTGGGAATGAAGCGCGAGGAGGTCGGCGTCGACATCTGGCGCGCGGCACTGCTGCGCGAGGACTCAGGAAGGCTGGTCGGCCTGGCCCGGAATTACCTGGGCGGCGTGAAGACGCCCTTCGACAAGCGCGATCTGGTGCGCAATCTGGAGGCCTTCCTGGCAAGGCCCGAGACGGGCGCGGCCATCGCGGGGCTGCTGGATGCCGAGGACATCCGGATCCTGGGTACCATCAGGCTCGCCGGCGTCATAGGCGAGCCTGCGCTGAAGGGCTTGTTTCTCGGCGAATTGCCCTTGGCCGAACTGGGGTCCAGGCTGGAAAACCTGCGGGACCGCCTGCTCGTGTTCGCGGAGTCCGGGCCCGCGCATGCATCGCCGCAAGGTGGGGCGCAGGCATCGCCGCAGGGGGCTGCCCAGGCGGCGGGCCAGCGCTACGCGGTGAACCCGGTGCTGCTGCCGGCTATCGGGGAAAGGATCGGCGATCTTCGCGCGGTGTTCGGCCCGCGTCAGCCAGGGGATGCCGGCGCCGATGCCGTCGCCGATGCCGCCGCGGCTGCGTCAGCTCGGCGGGACGGCAACGGAAACCTCGCCATGCAAGCCCTGGCCCTGCTTGCCTTCATGTCCGCGCACCCTTCCGCCCTGCGCAAGCATGGCGGCGTGTCGGGCAAGGCGAAAATCCCGCTCGCGCGGATTTGCCCCGACCTGCCGCAGGATCAGGCCGACGCCATCCTGCGCGCCTTCGCCCGCGTCGGGGCGGCCGGCGCGGAAGATGGCGGCGCATTCGGTGGCGGCGCATTCGCCGGCGGCGCATTCGGTGGCGCTGCCGCCCAAGGCACCCTGTCGGCGGTCGCGGAGCATGATCCGCAGAGGGATTCGGGCGGTTCGGACATCGGCCGCCTGACGGGCCGCCTGCGGCAGCACTGGAACCTGCTGCCTTGGTACCTGGCCATCAACCTCGCAGGAGGGGACCCGGGCGGTGCCGGCGCGCTCGAGGCGGCGATGGGTCCTTTCGCGAGCGGGGAGTTCGAGTTCGACGCCTTCGGGCTCGCGCGCTTGCTGCGCCTGGCCAGCTTCATTTCGGGCGCGGGGCTCGACGATCCGGGCCTGGCCGATGCGATGATCGCGCTGGGCATGCTGGCGCCGGCCGGAAACGCGATACGCTGCGTGCGCGGCGCCGTCGACACTGCAGCGATGACGTCGCCAGGTTCGACGCGGGCATCGGGAAGCCCCGTGCTCGCGGTGGAGGGGTCGGGGATCCTGCATCTGATGCCGGAGGCAGGCCTGGACGACCGGCTCTTCGTCATGGGGGTCGCCTCGCCGCTCAGGCTCTCGGCGGTATGGGACTTCGAACTTGACCGGCCGGGCCTGCGTCGCGCGTTTTCCTCGGGATTTGCCGCCGAGGACATCATCCGCAGGCTTGAATCCATGGCGGGGCACGAATTGCCGCAGACGGTCCGATTCTCCGTCAGGTCCTGGGCCGAGGAATTCCAGCATTTGCGGCTCTTCCGCGGCACGGTGATGGCGGTGGATCCGCCGACCGAGGAAATACTGGCCCGTTCAGGGGTCGCCGCCCGGCTGGGCGCGCATAAACTGGGCCCCGGGATTTATTTCCTGGGATCGCTCCACCACGACCGGATCGAGGCGGAACTCAAGGCGATCGGCATGGACGCGCCGCCCCTGTCGCAGGATTCGGGCCCCGCCGGCAGACAGCCCGCGGATTTCGCGGATTACGCGGAATTCACGGCGGGCCGGTGGACCGGCGCCGCGTACGGGCACGAATCCGGATATCCTGAAATACCGTGGGGCGTTCCTGCAGTATCGGCGGATTCGACAGGCCGGGACCTTTCGCCACTACGGGATCTTCCGCTACGCCGGGACCGGCCGCAGGAATCCTTCATCGCGGACCTGCGCGCCGCCGTCGAAGCGCTCGCCCTGCCGGAAGCCCGCAGGGCCGATATCGAGGAACGCGTGTCGAGGAAGCTGGTCCTGGGCATGGACCAGCTCGCCGCGCTCGCCGGACCCTCCAGCGGCGAACGGCAGAGGCCCGCACCCGTCCTGCGCGACCTGTCGGCGGGCGCCATGGACTATCAGGGCAAGCTGAGGCTCGTGAAGCAGGCCCTGAAATCGCCGCTGGACCGGCTCGATGTCCAGTGGACGGACGCGGAGGGCACGCGGCGCGCCGCATCGCTCAGGCCCGTGCGAATCGAGCAGAACCAGAAGGGCCACGTGCTGGAAGCCGAGGATATCGGCTCCGGCGGCCCCCTGCGCATCTCCATCGGCGCCCTGAGCGCCGTACGGTTGGTGCGCGCATCCTACTTCGGAGACGAACCATGAAAAATTCACAGGAACAATTGAAGCTCGCCGTCCTCATCGACGCGGACAATACCCAGGCATCCATCATCGAGGGACTCCTCGCGGAAATCGCCAAGTACGGCGTGGCGTCGGTAAAGCGCATCTACGGCGACTGGACCAGCACGAACCTGCGGTCCTGGAAGGACAAGCTGCTGGAATTCGCGGTGCAGCCGGTGCAGCAATTCTCGTACACCACCGGCAAGAACGCCACCGACAGCGCGATGATCATCGACGCGATGGACCTGCTGTACACCGAAAACCTCGACGGCTTCTGCGTCGTGTCGTCCGATTCCGATTTCACCAGGCTGGCAGCGCGCCTGCGCGAGGACGGCAAGCTGGTGCTCGGTTTCGGCCAGCGCAAGACGCCCAAGCCCTTCGTCGCCGCCTGCGACAAGTTCATCTACACGGAAATCCTGCGCGAAAACGACGAGGACGAGCGCGATGGCCGCGGCGACCGCGAGCCCGCCCAGAAGGCCTCGGTGGACATGAAAACCGACCGCCGCGTGGCCGCGCTCCTGCGCAGCGCGGTCGAGGATTCGGCCGACGAGTTCGGCTGGGCCTACCTGGGCGCGGTGGGCACCTACATCGCCAACCGCCAGCCGGAATTCGATCCCCGAAACTACGGGTTCCGCAAGTTGGGCGACCTGATCAAGGCCTCCGCGCTGTTCGAGATCGACGAGCGCGCGAACCCGATGGATCCTGGGAAGCAGGTCTACCTGAGGCTGAAGGCGAAGTCGCGTTGAGCGATCCGGCGGCACCCGCCGCCGGCCGCGCCTCGGCCGGCGGAGTGAGTTATGCGATTCGTCGCGCCGCAGCGGCGGACGCGCCGGCGATCGCCGCCCTGCGCCTGGAATTCGCCCGCATCGTGAAGAACTCGGGCGCCGGGCCGTCCGGCGCTGCCGCCGCGAGGCTCGCGCGCGACCTCGAATCGCGCATCGTGCGGCGCATGGCCTCGGGCGCTTCCGTGTTTTTAATCGCCGAGCCGGGCGATATCGCCGGAGCGGGAGAGATTTCCTTCCGCGAGGCTTCGCGCGGCGCGGAAAGCGCGGGCGGCGCGCGCGGAGACGCCTGCGGGGGTACGCCGAAAAGGGCCGAAATCCTCAATATCCACATCCTGCCTGAATTCCGCAGGATCGGCATCGGCACGGCGATCCTGCGCGCGATGATCGCAGAATGCGCCGCGCGCGGCGTGAAAAAAATCGTCCTGCAGCCCACGGAGGACGGCAGGACGATCTATGCGCGCGCTGGTTTCACCGCCGCGCGCGCGGGAACGATGGCGCTGTACCTGTAGCAGGCCGCGCCGCGACCCTCACCCCAACCGCGCCGCCACAGCGTCCATGAACTCGGTCGAGTTCAGCCAGGACGCGGGCTTCGGTTCGGCCAGGATCGCCAGGTCCTTGGTCATCAGGCCTGATTCGATGCAGGCGATTACCGCATTTTCCAGCCGGCGGGCGAACGCCGACACTTCGGGCGTGCCGTCCAGCTCGCCGCGTTTGGCGATGGCGCCGGTCCAGGCGAAAATCGAGGCGACCGGATTCGTGCTCGTGGCCTTGCCCTTAAGGTGCTCGTAGTAGTGCCGGCGCACCGTGCCGTGCGCCGCCTCGAACTCGAATTTTCCTTCGGGCGACACCAGGACCGAGGTCATCATGCCCAGGCTGCCGAAGCCGGAGGCCACCATGTCCGACATGACGTCGCCATCGTAGTTCGTGCAGGCCCACAGCATGCCGCCCTCGTGCTTCATGATCTGCGCGACGGCGTCGTCGATCAGCATGTAGCGGTAGGAAATTCCGGCGGCTTCCAGGTCGGCCGCGCGCGCGGCGATTTCGGCGGCGAAAATGTCCTTGAACCTGCCGTGGTATTTCTTGATGATCGTGTCCTTGGCGCCGAACCAGATATCCGTCTTTTCGGAAATCGCGTATTGCACGCAGGCGCGCGCGAACGAGGTGATCGACGCGTCGGTGTTGTGCATGCCCATCAGGATTCCCGGGCCCTTGAATTCGTGCAGGGTGTGCCTGATCTCCGCGCCGCCGTCCGAGGGCGTGAACGTGATTTCAGCCCTGCCCGCGCCGGGAACCAGGAAATCCACCGCCTTGTAGATGTCCCCGTAGGCGTGTCGCCCGATGCTGATCGGCTTTTTCCACGACCGCACCGCGGGCTTCACGTTGGACACGATGATCGGCTTGCGGAACACCGTGCCGTCCAGGATGCCGCGGATGGTGGCGTTGGGCGAAGGCCAGGCTTTTTTCAGGTGATATTCGGTCACGCGCTCGGCGTCCGGGGTGATGGTGGCGCACTTGACGCCCACCCCGTGCCGCCTGATCGCGTGGGCCGCTTCCGAAGTCACGCGGTCGTCGGTCCGGTCGCGGTGCTCCACGCCCAGGTCGTAATACTCCAGGTCGATGTCCAGGTACGGCAGGATCAGCCGCTCCTTTATCATCGCCCAGAGGATCCTCGTCATTTCGTCGCCGTCCATCTCCACGATGGGCGATTTCACCTTGATTTTCATCCGCGTTCCTCAGTTGGCCAGCAGGCCGCCCGCCGCCACGATAGTCCGCTGCCGCGCCGAAAGCGCGCAGAGGACGGTGAACGTGAAGCCTTTCGTGGCGTTGCGCGCCTCGATCCTCGTCGGACCTGCGCCTGTGCTGCTTGCGCCGGCCGCGCCTCCGGAAATCGCCGCCTTTATCCCGGAAATTTCCAGCCGGTCACCCTGTTCCATGCGGTCGTAGTCGTCGGGGTTTTCCAGGGTGAGGGGCACGATGCCGAAATTGACCAGGTTGGCCGAGTGGATGCGCTCGAAGGATTTCGCGATCACCGCGCGCACGCCCAGGTGGGCGGGGCAGATGGACGCGTGCTCGCGCGAGGAGCCCTGCCCGTAGGACTGGCCCGCCAGGATCACGTTGTGCGATCCGGCATCGCGCGCCGCCCGGGCCCGCGCCGCGAAACCGGGATCGACCGATTCGAAGACATACTCGGAATAGGCGGGAATGTTGCTGCGGTACTTCATGCGCGCGCCCGCGGGGATGATGTGGTCGGTGGTGATCTTGTCTCCCACCTTGATCGCCACGACGCCCGCGAGGTCGGCGGGGTAGGGCGTGGCCGACGGCGGCGCTCCGATATTGGGCCCGCGCGGAATTTCAACCTTCGCGGCGGCCTCCGGGCCCATCGGGAACACGAACATGCGGTCGTCGATGTCGAACTTTTCGGGCGGGGCGACCGAGGGGCAGGGGATGCCCAGATCGCGCGGATCGGTCATCACGCCGGTCAGGGCCGCGGCGACGGCCGTTTCCGGCGAACAGAGGTACACCTGCGCGTCCTTCGTGCCCGATCGGGCTTCGAAATTCCGGTTCGACGTGCGCAGGGATACCGCTCCCGAAGCTGGCGAACTGCCCGACCCGATGCAGAACGAGCACGATGTTTCCACCATGCGCGCGCCCGCGTCGATCAGCAGATCCAGGTGCCCGGTGCGGCTGATCCGCTGCAGCACCTGCCGCGATCCGGGCGTGACCACGAAACTCACCGAGGGCGAGACCATCCGGCCGCGCAGCATTTCGGCCGCGGTGGCCAGGTCCCGGAACGAAGAATTCGTGCAGGATCCCACGCAAACCTGGTCGACCTTCATGCCGGCGAAACTGCGCACGGTGCGGATGTTGCCGGGCGAATGCGGAAAGGCCACCAGCGGTTCCAGCGCGTCCAGGTCGAACTCGACCTCGCGGTCGTATTCTGCGTCGGGATCGGCCTGCAAGGGGCGCCAATCGGCCTCGCGCCCCTGCGATTTCAGGAAGGCGCGGGTGGCCTCGTCGCTCGGGAATACCGTCGAGGTGACGCCGCATTCGGCGCCCATGTTGGCGATCGTGGCGCGCTCCGGCACGCTCAGGGTGGCCACGCCGGGGCCCGAGTATTCGAACACGCAGCCCACGTTGCCCTTGGTGGAGAACACTTCCAGCGCCTTGAGCACGATATCCTTCGCGGAAACCCAAGGCTGCAGCCTGCCCTTCAGGACGATGCGGATCACCTTGGGGCACTGCAGGTAGAACGGCTTTCCCGCCATGGCCATCGCGATGTCCAGGCCGCCGGCGCCGATGGCGAGCATGCCCAGGCCGCCGCCGGTCGGGGTGTGGCTGTCGGCGCCCAGCAGGGTGGCGCCCGGCTTGCCGAAGCGCTCGAGGTGCACCTGGTGGCAGATGCCGTTGCCCGCCGGCGACAGCACGATGCCGTATTTCGCCGCGACGCCGGCCAGGTAGCGGTGGTCGTCGGCGTTCTCGAATCCCACCTGCATGACGTTGTGGTCTATGTAGGAGACGGAAAGATCGGTGCGCACCCGCGGCACGCCCATCGTCTCGAACTGCAGGTAGGTCATGGTGCCGGTCGCGTCCTGGGTCAGGGTCTGGTCGATCCGGATGCCGATTTCGGCGCCCGGTTCCCACTTCCCCTCGACGATATGCGATTCGATGATCTTTCGCGCGATGCTCTTGCCCATATGCTAATCCCTCCGTTATCCGCGCCGCGGCCCGCCGCTTACGCGGCCTTCTTTTTTTTCATCGCGTTCAGCACCGGATAGAAGAATCCCAGCAGCGCCAGGGCGAAAATCACGAGCGAAATCGGCCGGGTCACGAAGCCCGCCCAGCTGCCCTCGCCGATGATCAGCTGCTTGCGCAGGGAATTTTCCGCGATGCCGCCCAGGATCAGGCCGAGAATGAAGGCCGAGCTCGAATACTTGAAGTGGTTGAACAGGTATCCGACGATGCTGAAGGCGAACATCACGATGACGTCGTAGAAGGAGTTCTGCAGCGCGTAGGCGCCCACCGCGCCCAGGGCGATGATCAGGGTGCCGAGCAGGGGATAGGGCAGTTTCAGGATGCGCGCGAATTCCTTGGTGATGAACCTTCCACCGATGAACAGCAGGATGGAACCCACGATTATGGAAATGAAGATCGAGTACAGCAGGATGGGCTGATCCCTCAGAAGGAGGGGACCCGGGCGCAGGCCGTGGATCATGAAGGCGGCCATGATGACGGCGGCCGTCGGGCTGCCGGGAATGCCCAGCACCATGGTCGGCACCAGCGCGCCGCCCACCGCCGCGTTGTTCGACGATTCGGGCGCGATTACGCCTTCCGGATCGCCCTTGCCGAAGGTGTCCGGGTGCTTGGATGAACGCACCGCCTCGGAGTAGGACACGAGGGCCGCGATGGAACCGCCCGCCGCGGGAATGATGCCGATTACGGTGCCGATCACGGAAGATTTCACCAGCGTCTTCCAGTACGAGAAGAGCTCCTTCAGCTTGATGATCTCCATCGAGACCTTGCCTTTCGCGGTGAGCTCGTCTTCCTTTTTCATGTACTGCTCGGCCAGCGTCTTGTACACTTCGGCCACCGCGAAGATGCCGATCATCACCGGGATGTAGCTGATGCCGTTCATCAGGAAGGGCTGTTCGAAGGTAAAGCGGTTCGATCCGTTGATCGGGTCGATGCCCACGGTGGAGAAAAGAAGGCCGAGCACCGCGGCCAGCAATGCCTTCAGCTGGTTCTTGGCGCCGATGCTCGTGATGCAGGAGAGCCCCAGCAGGGCAAGCATGAGGTATTCGGCGCTCTGGAACTTCAGCGCGATCTTGGCCAGGGCCGGCGCCGCCAGCACCATGCAGAAGGCCGAGAAGATGCCGCCGAAGGACGAGGCGGAGATCGCCAGGCCCAGGGCCCTTCCCGCCTGTCCCTTTTTGGCCATGGGGTGGCCGTCGAAGATCGTGGCCACTGCTTCGGGCGTGCCCGGTATGCGCAGCAGGATGGCCGAAATCGATCCGCCGGCCGCGCCGCCTACGTAGACGGCCACCAGCGTCACGATGGCCGCCACGGGTTCCATGGAATAGGTGAAGGGAAGAAGGAGGATGATCGCCATCGATGAGCTGACGCCCGGCAGGGCGCCGCACACCATGCCGAACAGCGTTCCCGCGATCAGCAGGAGAATGTGCCATATGTTCGCGAAATACGCGAGGGACTGGATGATATCGTTCATGGCCGCTTCCTTGTTGGTGGTCTGGAATCCATCGGGAATCCGTCAGTACAGGAGGTAACTGAGCTCCTTCAGGATGCCCAGCCCGCGGGGAAGCGGCACGAAGAACGCCTTCCCGAACAGGAGAAAGAGCGCCGCCGTGGAAATGACGGCGAACAGGGCCGTCTTACCCCATTTCCGGTAGCCCATCACGAAGACGGCCACCGCGGTGAACACGAGGGTGGACAGCACGTACCCGACGATGTTCATCGCCGCCAGATACAGCACGAGTACGCCTGCGGTATACAGGATCGCCCTGCCCGCGGGGCTTCCCAGGTCGATGAGCTTTTCATGCGCGCCGGCCTTCTTGTCCTTCGCGGCTTTCAGTTCCTTGACGAGGATGAGCGCTGCCAGCACCAATCCGACACCCACCATCAGGAGGGGGAAGCCCCCCGCCCTGAAGGTGTCGCCCGGGACGGATTCCGTCCCCATGCCCATCGCCATGATCCCGACCCAGACCATGAACGCCATAAGCCCAAGGGTGAATGCTATTTCCATCAGAATCCTCTTTTCGGACCGTCCCGGGTCCGTGATTTATTTCAGCTGTCCGGTCTTCTTGAAGATGTCGACGTAGCCGTCGAACTCTTCGTCCCAGGCTGCCCTGAACTCCTCGGCGGTCAGGTAGCCGGGCCGGATGTTCGTCATCTCGTTCTTTTCCATTTCCTTGTAGCCGGGGCTGTCGTAGGCCTTCTGCAGGGCGTCCAGGATGATCGCCTTGACTTCGGCGGGCGTGCCCTTCTTGACCACGAAGCCGCGCCACGAGCCCTGGGTGAACTTGATGCCGAGCTCGACCGTGCTGGGCACGTTCTTCAGGGCGGGAATCATGTCCAGGCGCTTGTCGTTCAGCACGACCAGCGGGCGGATATCGCCGGACTCGGCGAGGGGAAGGAAGGAAATGAGTTTGTCCTGATACACGTCGAGCTCGCCGCCGAGCACGGCAGCCTTGATTTCGGAGCCGGACTTGTAGGGCACGTAGGTCCATTGGAATCCAGCGGCGTTCGCCAGGCCGTTGGCGATGTAGTCGTCCAGGCCGCCCGGGGACAGGCCGCCGATCTTGAGCTTCTTGGGATTGGCCTTGCCGAACTCCACCAGCTCCTTGAAGGTCTTGAACTTGGAGTTCGGCGCCACGCCGATCGCCTGCAGGTCGGACTGCACGCGCATCAGGGGCTCGAAATTCTCCCTGAACTTGATGGTCGTCTTCTTCAGCGCCTCGACGATGAGGAGAGAGGGGGTGATCTCGAGGATGGTGTAGCCGTCGGCGGGCTGGTTGTAGGCGTAGGTCATGCCCTCGATGGTGCCGGCCGCGCCCTTGTTGATGGCGGTGATGGGCTTGCCGATGAACTTTTCCGCGAGCTGGGCGTACTGGCGCGCGAAGATGTCGCTGGCGCCGCCCGCGCCGAAGGGAATCACCATTTCAATCGGGCGCCGGGGAAAATCGATCTTTTTCTGGGCGCCGACCGCGCCCGCCGCCACCGCGGCGATCAGTGCGAACACTACGATCTTCTTCATGCGATCACTCCTTTCTCTCGACATAATACGCCGTGCCGCTCATGAGCAGGCGCGCAGTCCTGAATCCGAAAGCCCAGGCGATGTCCACCGAGCCGTCCGGCGCGGTGTCCGTTTCCACGCCGTTCTGCATGATGCCGCCGGGATGCCCGATGCGGAGCCCCGCCGGATCGAAGCCCGGCCTGGCGGTTTCCGCCACCACCGTACCCTTGATCGCCGCGGCCGACGCGGTGCACAGCGCGCCGGTCAGCGCGTAGGTGCGGTGGGTTTTCTGCATGGCCATCATGCGGCCGATGATGTCCACCTCCGACGCCGCGAAGCTGCCGCCGCCGGCCACCGCGCAGTCCGCGGGCGGGGCCACCAGGGTCAGCTTGGGCACCGCGGCCGATTCGCTGGACGCCTTGCGCCAGTCGTCGGTGAAGCCGAGCTTTACCGACGCCGCGCCGCGCACGGCCTCGCAGCGCGCCAGGGCGCCGGGAGCCGCGTCCAGCTCTTCCGGCGATTCGCGGCCGGTCAGCCCGAGATCCTCGGCGCGCACGAACACAAGGGGATTGGATGCATCCACGATGGACACCCTCACCCTTCCGATACCCTCGACATCGAGGATGTCCGAGGCGTTTCCCGTGGGCAGGAGCTTCTTGGTCACCGAGCCGCCGGGGCGCTTGAAGGCCAGCTTGATCTGGGCGGCGCTGCCCGGCACGCCGGAGATGGCGTAGTCGCCCTCCCATTGCACCCGGCCGTCCTCGGTGGGCACGTGCGCGAAGATCACCTTGGAAGTGTTCGTGTTGAACACGCGCACCACCGTGATGCCCTTGCCGGGCGCGGCCTTGACCAGGCCCGTGTGGATCGCGTACGGCCCCACCGCGGAAGAGATGTTGCCGCAGTTGGCCTTGTAGTCCACGATCGGGCGGTCCACCGCCAGCTGTATGAAGGTATAGTCGATGTCGGCGTCGTCGCGCGCCGAGCGCGATATGACGGCCACCTTGCTCGTGGTGGACACCGAGCCGCCCAGACCGTCGATCTGGCGGACATCGGGCGAGCCCATCACCGCCAGGAGCAGGCGGTCGCGCTCCGGCCCGGCCGGCGGCAAATCCTCGAGCCTGAAAAACAATGCCTTGCTCGTTCCCCCCCGCATGATGGTGCAGGGAATTTCTCGCAGCATGATGAAACCTCCTGGAT
>CAYRXK010000010.1:0-22966 GCA_964428265.1 uncultured Treponemataceae bacterium | reverse complement strand
ACCCTCACCCCCCAGGGCGAAAGCGTGCTGGCGTACGCAAGGGACATGCTCCTGTCCCTGGCCAAGATGAAGGAACGGCTCTCGGGACTATCAGGCGGCGTCCGGGGCCCCCTGCGCATCGGCTCCTCGGCGGTGTTCGCCAATTTCGAGCTTCCCGGCCTGCTCGGCGGATTCCTGGAACGCTATCCGGATGTCGAAGTTTTCCTGAAGACGGGGGTGAGCCGGCAGATCGCCCGTATGATGGAACGCGAGGAAGTGTCGGTCGCCATCATGCGCGGCGACTATCCCTGGACAGAGACCCGGCACCGCCTGCGGGAGGAACCGATCTGCCTGGTGTCGCGCCAGCCGGTGGCGCTGGAAGACCTGCCCGCGTTGCCCCGCATCATGTACGGCACGGACACCTCGCTGCAGCAGATGGTGGACGAATGGTGGCGGCAGACCTACTTCAAGCCTTCTTTCATCAGTATGGAGGTTGACTCGATGGACACCTGCCGCCGCATGGTGCTGCAGGGGCTCGGCTGGGCCATCCTGCCGGAGATCGTGCTGGGCGACCTGGGTAACGTGATGAAGCGGCAACTGTACTGGCCCGACGGCAGCCCCCTGGTGCGGCGCACCTGGATCCTGTGCCGCAATTACGCGATGCAGCTGCCGGCCGTGCGCGCCTTCGTGGAATACATTACCGCGTCCTGCGCGCCCTGGGACGAGCGCTGCGATACTTCCGCGGGCCCGGTCGCCTAGAACCCCAGCACCCCTAGAACCCCAGCACGCGCCGGCGGTTGGCCTCGCCGATCCGCGACAACCGTGCCATCGCGGTCCGCCGATCTCCCGTAGCCAGGCCGTCCGCCTTCGCCGCCGCCTTGTACTCGATCGAAAACTGGTTCATGGAAAAATGGCGGAACAGCCACACCTTGTCCGCCAGCCCCCGGGGCGCGCCCGGCGCGGCGTACAGGCGGCGGAATTCGTCCGCCCATGCCGAAAACACGCCGCGCGGCCCCAATTCGCCGTAGCCTGAAATCCAGACCGTGTTGCCCAGCGCGGCATGCATCGAAAACGCGATGCGCGCCATTTCGCGCTGGCTGCGTTCCAGCAGTTCGTCCAGGGCGAGGCGTCGCTTCGCGCCGGGTTCTCCCGCGAGGGTTCGAAGCCGGCGCAGTTCGGCGGTCTTGGGCGTGTGGATCGGCGTCTTGTTGATGATAAGGGTGCTGGCGCGGAAATCCAGCGACAGTTCGCGCGCGAACCACGAGGCCGCCAGTTTGCCCGACTGGCCCACGAGGTAGCGGAGGTTGGCGGTTTTCTGCTCGTTCTTGCCGGGGTTGTCGGCGACCAGGATGAAAGGAGGCTTGTCCTCCGGACGCACGGAGTCCAGGTCGAGGTTGTAGACGACAGGGTTTTCCACTTCGTAATCGTCGTACCCGAGTTCGCCGCGAAGGCGGTCCTGCAGGTCCCGCAGCCAGGGCGCGGCCGCGCGCGCATCATCCACCAGGGAGGAAAACCGGTCGCATGCTTCCCTGTAGCCCCGATACGCGTTCCCGTCCATTCCCCATCCTTTGCCATCGGCCGGCGATTCGATATATAGTCGCGGCATGCGGTTTCGCGCAAGTCTGCTCGCCCTCGTGATCGCGGTCGCCGCGCTGTCCTGCTCGCGCGCGGAAGCTCCGCGCGCCGCCGGAAAGGGCACGTCGGCCGCCGGAACGCAGGCCGCCGGCGCGCAGGCCGCCGACACGCGGATGGCCGCCCTGCGCGCCGCCATCGCCGCGGCCGCCCTGCCTTCCGAGGCGGAACGCGCCGTGCTGGCAAAGGCCGCCGCCGACCCCGGGCGCTTTTTCGGCCTGCTCGAGCGCGTCTCCGCCCTGCGCCGCGCCGATCCGGGGCTCTTCGCGCGGGCGGACAAGGAAGTCGCCCTCGAACCGACCTACGAACCGGCCGACCTGGTTTCCCTGGACGGCACGCGTATTTCCGTGTCGCGCAAGGGGCATCGCCTGCGCGCGCCCGCCTTCGACGCGCTCCTGCGCATGAACGCCGCCGCCGCGGCCGAGGGCGTGACCCTCCTGGTGGGCTCGTCCTACCGCTCCTACGCCTACCAGAAGCAGGTATTCGACCGGGAGGTCGCCGCATCCGGCGAAGCCGAGGCCGCCCGCACCACCGCGCGGCCCGGCCGGTCGCAGCACCAGCTCGGCACCGCGGTGGATTTCGCGCCCATCTCCGCAGATTTCGCCGGCACCAAAGCGGGGCGCTGGGTCGCCGCCCGCGCCGGCGCCTTCGGATTTTCCCGTTCCTATCCCGAGGGCATGGAATCGGTCACCGGCTACATTCCCGAAAGCTGGCACTGGCGCTACATCGGCGCCGACGCCGTCGCCCTGCAGGACCTCTGCTTCGGCGGCGTCCAGCACTACTTGCTGAAATTCCTGCAGGTCTGGCCCGAATGACCTCGATCCCGCGCATCAAGCAGCACAGGAGCTCTCCATGAACATCGCCGATTTCCGTTCCGACACCGTCACGCGGCCCTCGGCCGCGATGCGTGCCGCCATGGCCGCCGCCGAGGTGGGCGACGACGTCTACGGCGACGACCCGACCGTCAACGCGCTCGAGGAGCTCGGCGCGCGCATGCTCGGCAAGGAGGCGGCGCTCTACGCCTCGTCGGGCACGCAGACCAACCTCCTCGCGCTCCTGACGCACTGCGGGCGCGGCGACGAATACATCGTCGGGCAGACCGCCCACACCTACAAATACGAGCAGGGCGGCGCCGCCTCGCTGGGCTCCATCGTCCCCCAGCCAGTGGAATTCGAGGCCGACGGTTCGCTCGACCTGGGCAAGGTAGAGGCGAAAATAAAGCCGGACGACATCCACTTCGCGCGCACCCGCCTGCTCTGCCTGGAAAACACCAACGGCGGCAAGGTCCTTTCTTCGGCCTACCAGGCCGAGGCGGCCGCCTTCGCGCGGCGGCACGGCCTGGCGATCCATCTCGACGGCGCGCGCATATTCAACGCCGCTGTCGCTCAGGGCGTCGACGTCCGCGACATCGCGCAGCACTACGACACGGTGTCGGTCTGCCTTTCCAAGGGCCTGGGCGCGCCGGTCGGCAGCCTTCTCTGCGGTCCCGCTGATTTCGTGTCGAGGGCCAGGCGCTGGCGCAAGGCCCTGGGCGGCGGCATGCGGCAGGCGGGCATCATCGCCGCCGGCGGCATCTTCGCCTTGTCGCATAACGTAACGCGCCTGGCGGAGGATCACGCCAACGCCGCCTGGCTCGCCGGCGAGCTCGCGAAAATTCCGGGAGTCCGGGTCATGCCGCATTCAGGCGACACCAACATGGTATTCGTCCGTCCCGCGGAGGCCATCGGCGCGACCGGTGCGACCGGCGCGAAAAAATTCGACGCCGCCTTCGCCGCCTTCATGCGCGGGCGCGGCATCGTCGTGTCGCACGGCGACCCAATGCGCATCGTGACGCACCTGGATACGGACCGCGACGCCTGCGCGCGCCTGGCCGAAGGCATCCGGGAATGGCTGGCGTCCTGACGGCGTTCAGGCGGTCTTGCGCACTGCCCCCGGCGCCACCACAATAAAGGCATGACCAGCGACATCGCGGCCGGGCGCGCCGAGCTTTTTTCCTTCATGACCGAACTGCAGTGGAACAACAACCGCGAGTGGTTCACCGCGCACCGCGACCGCTACGACATCGCCCGAGCCGCCTTCGAAGCCATCGTGTCCGAACTCCTGGCGCGCTTCGGCGAGGTCGACGACATCGGAAACCCGACCGCCGCCGCCTGCATGTTCCGCATGAACCGCGATGTGCGCTTTTCGCGCGACAAGTCGCCCTACAAGACCGGCATGGGCGCGCTGTTCGGCGCCCAGGGCCGCAAGTCGGAAGGGCGCAGCTATTACCTGCACATTCAGCCCGGCGGCCAGTCCTTCCTCGCCGGCGGCCTCTGGGATCCGGACGGCCCCGCGCTTGCCGCGCTGCGCCGCGCCATCGCGCGCGACGCAGCATCCCTGCGCGCCATCGCCGCCGCCTCGGATTTCGTCCGGCATTTCGGCGCGCTCGCAGGCGAATCGCTCAAAACCGCCCCGGCGGGCTACCCGAAGGACCATCCCGACATCGACCTCCTGCGGATGAAGCAGATGGTCGCGCGCCGCCCCCTTTCCGACGCGGAAGTCTTTTCCGACAGCCTGACGGACACGATCCTGGAAACCTATGCCGCCATGAAACCCTTCGTCCATTGGATCGAGGGAGCGGCGCGGCCATGAACGCGGTCATCCGCGGGGAGGTAGGCATGGCGTATGCGAGTTCCGATCTCGTGCAGGAGCACGAGGGCATCCTCTTCGGCCTGAAGATTCTTGAAAAAATGGCGTCGATGATCGAATCGCACAACGCGACACGCGATCCGTCGCCGCCCCGCGAGGATCTCGCGGGCATGGTGGATTTCCTGAAACTCTTCGCCGACAAATGCCATCACGGAAAGGAAGAGGGCCTGCTCTTCCCCGCGCTCGAGGCCGCGGGCGTCCGCAGGGACGGCGGCCCCATCGGCCAGATGCTCGCCGAGCATGTCGAGGGCAGGCGCCTCATCGCGGCGATGGCGGACGCGCTCGACGCCGGTCCCGACCTGCCGGCGTTCGCCGCTGCGGCGCGGCGGTACATCGACCTCCTGCGCGCGCACATCGGCAAGGAAAACGGCGTCCTGTTCCCCCTGGCCGACCGCGCGCTTCCCGCCGCGATCCAGTCCGAACTCCTTGAAAAATTCGAAAAGCACGAGCTGGTCGCGATGGGTCCCGGCACGCACGAACGCCTGCACGGCGAACTGGGCCGCTTCGAGCGGAAGTACCTTGCCTGACCCCGGGGCGATTTCGCCGATCCGCGGCTACATCGAGGGTTTCGAGGAGCCGCGCCGCACCGCGCTGGAGACGATGTACGGGATACTGAAGGCGGCCGCGCCCGGGGCGCAGGAAAAAATATCGTACCAAATGCCCACGCTGTACCTGCATGGCAACCTCGTGCATTTCGCCGCGCAGGCGCGGCACCTCGGCTTCTATCCCGCGCCCAGCGCCATCGAGGCCTTCGCCGCGGAACTCGCGCCCTACGCCACTTCCAAGGGCGCCGTGCAGTTCCCCTACGACGCGCCGCTGCCCGAGGATCTCATCCGCAGGATGGTCGCCTTCCGCGTGCGGGAAAACCTGGCCCGGTACGCGGCGAAATCCCCGCGCGGAACATCCGCAGGCGAAGGGCGCGCGCCATGACCGTCGGGAAACTCCCCGCTCCGGAGCGCCCCGCGCCCATCGCCACCACGCGGCGCCTGCTGCTGCGGCACCCCGAACCGCAGGACCTGGAATTCCTCGTCGGCCTCTGGTCCGATCCGGAGATGACCCGGTTCACGGGAGGTCCGCGCGACCGCGATTTCCTGGCGCGCGAGTTTTCAGCGCAGATCGCCGGGCCGCCGCAGCAGTACGATCTGTGGGTCCTGTGCGACCGCGCGACCGGTGAGCCCGTAGGACAGGCCGGCTTCCTGGAAAAGACGCTGGAAGACGGCCCCGCCATCGAAATCAATTACTACATCCGCCCCGACCGGCAGCGCCTGGGATTAGGCGCCGAAATCGCCGCGCGCCTCCTGGGCTTCGCGTTCGAAGAACGCGACCTGGTTTCCGTCGTCGCCATCATCGATCCCGAGAACGAGGCGTCGTCACGAGTCGCGCAACGCATCGGCTTGCGCCCGGTCCGCGAAGAGTCGCGACCCGGCGGAGCGAGCAGGGAAATCTGGCGCATGGACCGCGAAGGTTCGCCCTGGGACGGCGCGCGCCTTGCCTACCTGAACCGCCTGGAGCCCGCGCGCCGCGACGCCCTGCTGCGCCTCTCCGACGCGATCGACGCCAACCTGCCCGAAGGATTCGCGCGCGATTTCCAGTACGGCATGCCCTCCTGGGTGGTGCCGAAATCCATGTATCCGAAGGGCTACCATGTCGACCCCTCGCTCGCGCTGCCCTTCATCGCGATCGCCTCGCAGAAACGGCACATCGCCGTCTACCACCTCGGCATCTACGCCTTTCCGGAACTGCACTCCTGGTTTGCCGGAGAACTCGCCGCCCGCGGCCTGAAACCCGACATCGGCAAGAGCTGCATCCGCCTGAATCCGAACCGCGAAATTCCCTCCGACCTGATCGGCCAGCTCTGCACCCGCATCAGCCCGGAACGGTGGATCGCGGTTCAGCCCCGGTCGTAGAGCGCCATGCAGGTCGGCGCCACCTTGCAGGGCTTCACCTCGACGCGCTCCCGGACCCTGCCGGTCACGTAGGGTTCCCCGGCCAGCCACAGGTCGAGCGCTTCGCGCGTGGGGTAGTCCACCACCATCATCGAACCGATCATCGCGCCCGCCCGATCCCTTGCCGCGGCGCGCCGATCCCGCCACAATATGCCATCGCCTTCAAGGAGGCCCCATGCAAAAAATAGTTCCCCACCTCTGGTACGACACACAGGCCGCCGAAGCCGCCTCGCTCTACGTATCCGCGTTCCCCGATTCGCGCATCGTGTCGCGCGCCGTCATCGAGGGCACGCCCTCGGGCGACGCCGAAACCCTGACCATCGAACTCGGCGGCTACCGGATCATGCTCATTTCCGCGGGGCCGTACTTCAAATTCAATCCCTCGATATCATTCATGGTTTCCTGCGCCACGGTTGCCGAAACCGAGCGCCTCTGGGCCATCCTGCGCGAGGGCGGCTCCGAGCTCATGCCGCTGGGCGCCTACCCCTTCAGCGAGCGCTTCGGCTGGTGCGCCGACCGCTTCGGCCTGTCCTGGCAGATCATGTGCAACCCGGGGCGCAGCCCCGGGGACCATATCATGCCCGCCCTCATGTTCACCGAAGCCAGCGCCGGCAAGGCCGAAGCCGCGATGCGCGACTACGCGGCCCTTTTTCCCGGATCGGAAACGGCGGGCGTCATGCGCTTTCCCGCAGGAATGTCTCCCGAGGTCGAGGGCACGGTGCAGCACGCAGAATGCATTCTGGCCGGAAGCCGATTTTCCATGGCGGACAGCGCCTGGCCGCACGGATTTGCCTTCAACGAGGCATTTTCGCTGGTCGTGCGCTGCGCCGACCAGGCCGAGATCGACCGCTGCTGGTCGGCCCTTTCCGCGCATCCCGAAGCCGAATCCTGCGGCTGGCTGAAGGACCGCTACGGCGTATCATGGCAGATCGTGCCCGAAATCATGGACGAACTCATGGCCTCGGGCGATCGCGACAGTATGCGCCGCGTCACCGAGGCCTTTTTATCGATGAAGAAATTCGACATCGCCGCCCTGCGCGCGGCCGGCTCCGCAAGGAGGAACGCATGAAATTCTGCTGGGTCACCATCAACGTGCGCGACTTGGATCGCTCCGTCGCCTTCTATCGCGATGTCGCGGGGCTCTCGGTCAACCGTCGCTACTCGCCCAAGCCGGGCACCGAAATAGCCTTTCTCGGTTCGCCGGAAACCGCCACCGAGGTGGAACTCATCCGCAACGAGAAAAACGACGACTGCGCCTACGGCAAGGACATTTCCATCGGGTTCGAGGTCGGTTCGGTCGACGAAACCCTGAAATCCTTCGCCGAACGCGGCGTCGCGATCCATTCCGGCCCCTTCAGCCCCAACCCCGCGGTGAAATTCTTCTACGTCCGGGATCCGGACGGCCTGCGCGTGCAGTTCGTGCAGAAGCACTGATTGCGCGGGTCCCGTTCGCGATGGCTTCGCGCGCGTTGTACGATTCGATAGCGGCCGCCGGCGAGTCGCGCATCGCCGCGGGAATGGCCGAGGTCGACGCATTCCTCGCATCGGGAGCGGCGGACGGGCGGCGCGGGCTGACCCTGCTGTACCGGCCGGTGGCAATCCTGCCCGCGTACGGCAGGCTCCGCGAAACCGCCGATGCCGCCGTGCCCGGGCAGTACCTCTATCCGCCTGAAGACCTGCACGTGACGGTGTTCGATTTCGTGTCCGCGCGCGAAGGTTTCCTCGCGGGACGCGCGCTCGAAGAATCGTGCATCGCGTTGTGCGATTCAGCCCTGCGCGGCGCCGCGCCGTTCGCCATCGAATTCCGCGGAGTGGTATTCGGCGCCGCGGCGGGACTGCTGTGCGGCTACGACCGCGGCCGCCTGACCGCCCTTCGCGCGCGCATCAGGAGGCTCCTGCCGCCGCACGGAATTCCGAACAGCGAACGGTACCCCTCCCGATCCGCGCACGCCACCTTCATGCGCTTCGCGCGCCGGCCCGCCGATACGGAAGCCCTGCTCGCCTTCGCGCGCGCGCACCGCAAGACTCCGCTGGGCACCGCGCCCGCGGGCCGTTTCCAGCTCGTCGAGCACGACTGGTACGATCGCGCGGCGTCGCGGCGGCTCGTCGCCGAGTTCAGCGCGCGGAAAGCATAGCCGCGAAATCGCGCGGATCCATTTTTTCCAGCAGGGCCGGGTCTCCCGACGCGACCCAGGTTATGCCGCCTGACAGGATGGTGTCCCTGAATGCCTGCGCGACGTCCTCGGCGCGGACCGCCCCGATGCGCGCGGCATCGTCGACCCACGCCATCGGGTCGCCTCTCGTGACGGCCGACTGGATCATGAGTCCAGCCACCGATGCGCTGGTGCGCACCGCCTCGAAATAGGAATTCGCGTACATCGCCTTGTACGCGGCCAGCGCGTCGGGGATCGCCATGAATTTCGCCTCGTCGCCCTCCCGGGTCGGATCCACCGAAACGCATTTTCCGGCGGCGAACATGGCCGCCGCCTCGTCGATATATGATTTGATCGCGGCGGTCGCGGACGTCTTGTAGATCGAAACCGAACCGTAATTCGACCCGAAGGCGCGGATGTAGGCGTTGGGCGAGTAGGTGGCCCCGTACTTGTCGCGCACGATCGCGAACAGCAGGTCTGAAAACATCTTCATGGCCACGTTGGCCGGCATGAACGATGCGTCATCGGGCGATGGCGCGGGAAAATCGCCGCGCAGGTAGGCGACGTTCTTCGACTGGGGGAAGGGCTCGGTGATCAGCTTTCCCGCGGATGCCCCCGAAAACTCGGGCGCGCGCGGCACGCGGCCGGAGCCCAGGCCCGGAATCGCGCCGAATTCCCTTTCAAGCGGGGCGCGCAAGGCATCGGCCCCGAAATTCCCCACCGCCACGATCATCATCCTGTCCGCCGAAAAATGGGCCCTGCGCCATTCGGAGAGCGCCTGCGGCGTCGCGGCGGCGATGCCCTCCGGAGTACCTTCGGGTACGATGCCGTAGGGATGGCCCGCGAAAAAAGCGCGGTTCATGATCTGCCCCGCCAGCGTCCAGGGGTCCTGTTCCTTTTCCTGCAACGCCATTTCCGCTTCCGACCGGACCTGGTCGAAATCAGCCTGGCTGAAGGAGGGGTGCATGAGAAGCGACGCCCAGACGGGCAGGAGTTCCCCGAAATACTTATCGATCGTGTTCAGGCTGCACACCGAGTACTCGAACTGCGTGTCGCAGGCGATGGACGCGCTTTTTTCGTCCAGAAGCCCCGCGAGCGATTCGTAGGGCCAATCCGCGGAACCCCGCGCCATGGTCCTGAACGCGAGGTTTTCCCAGCCCGCCTGCGCGGGGTTGGCCGCCAGCGATCCGCCGCGCAGCACCAGGCTCACGTTGGCGATCCGCGACGCGGAGCCGCGCTTCACGTACACCGGAATCCCGTTCGAAAGGGTGAACGAGGAAAATGAATCCAGGTTTTCCTTCACGTACTTGGAATCGGAGGGCTCAGGCGCGCGCTGCGCATGGGCCCCGGCGGCGCCGATAAGGGCAAGGCAAAGGACCGCAGCCGCGGTCGCGGCGCGTACTACGGATGTTCTTTTGATCGCGGTCATCGAATGCCTCCTCATCGCTGCCACCAGAAGGCATTTTCGGGACCGGCCTTCACATATCCCAGCGCGGCGGTCCGCGCTTCCATTTCCGTATCGGATGCGGCCGTGCTCTCGCGGATCCGCACGAGCGTCGCCGCGGGAGTGCCCAGGAAATACCTTCGCACCAGGCTCGCGATGTCGTCCCATCCGACGGCCCCGCACGCGGATTCGTAGCCGAAGAAATAATCGGTCGTCGCCACCGACCACCAGAACGTGAGTATGTTCGTCACGAATCCGTCGGCCGCCTCCGAGGCGAACAGGTTCTGGTCGATCAGCTTGGTTTTCGCCTTTTCGAGTTCGGCCTCTCCGAAATATCCGGCGGGATCCTGCGCGATGAGCGACAGTTCTTCGATCACCGCGGCGCGGAGCGCTTCCGTCCGGTCCAGGACCGGACCCTCGACCTCCGGCTTTGCCACCGTCATGTAGGTATTGAACAAGAAGGCGCCGCCGTCGCGGGATGTCGGATACATGAGGTCGATGTATTCCGGATCGTACAGGCCAGGCACCTTTTCCATCAGCGCGCGCTTGAAGCGTCCGACGGGCGAACTGGCCAGATACAGGAGCACATCGGCGGCGTAGGTGTCGGCGGTCTGGCGCATCGCATCCGGTCCCCTCCATCGGAACTGCGCCTGCGCGAGCCCGCGGTAGAACGATGCGTCCGGCGCGATCAACCTGATCCCCTCGGGGACCGGCCCGTGGGGAGGCTCCGCGTAGGTCGGCGCGGGGCCGCCCTTCCATCCGCCGAAATGCTTTTTCGCCAGGGCGTTCACCTCGTCCGGATCGGCGTCGCCTCCCACCAGGAGCGCCGCGTTGGCCGGAATGTAGAACGACGCCTGCAGCGCGCGCATGTCGGCGACGGTCGCCCGCTCGATATTGCGCTCCGGGCCGTCGATGTTCTTCCTCCAGGGGAATTCCGGATACATCCGCGATTCGAGCGCGTTATGCGCCACCGTTCCGGGATCGGCGTGGTAGCCGCGGATCTCCTCCAGCACCACTTTTTTCTCGTTTTCCAGCACCTCGGGATCGAAGGTGGGAGAGCGCACCGCCGCGGCCCAGAACCGGATGCCGTCCTCCAGCCGGTCCGACGGCACGGTGATGTAGTAGTTGATGTATTCGCTGCCCGTGGCCCCGTTCCAGTTGGCGGTGCCCATGGCCTTCATCGCGGCGGTGAAGGCCTCCTTGCTCGCGTACAGGTCGTTTCCGGCGAAGAGCATGTGCTCGTAGAGGTGGAAGAGCCCCGCGGTCTCCGGAGTCTGCGCGCTCGCCCCGCCGCGGAACACGACGCATACCGTAACCAGCGGCACCGCCCTGTTGCTGACCGTGAATACCTCGAGCCCGCCATCCATGACATGATGCGACACGCCCGGGTAGCCCTCGGCCGGGCTCGCCGGCTGCGCGGCGAATGCCGATGCGGGCGCGAAAACCACGGCAGCCGCAAGCGCGGCCACCAACGCCAATAATCCGGATCGCTTCATGAACCCTCCCCATTATCGAATGAATTCTACCGCGGCAGGCAGCGGCCTTTCAAACACCGGCCGATCAGAGGCACTCGTTCACGAGCGCCTCGAACAGCTCCTGTTTTCCGGACTCCGGCGCGACGGGCTCCGCATCGAGCATCGCGCGCTCAAGGCTGCCGAAGCTTTCGCGGCCCGCGAGGATGGACGCGCCCAGGCCGTGGCGCCAGGATCGGTAGCGCGACTCCACCATCGATTCCAGCTTCCCTCCTTCGATGATGCGCGCCGCGGTCTCCAGGCCGCGCGCGAAGGCGTCCATCCCCGCGATGTGCGCCATCGCGAGATCCTCGGGACGATTGGACCCGCGCCTGACTTTCGCGTCGAAATTCAGGCCGCCCCTGCCGAGGCCTCCCGCCATGAGCACTTCGTACATCACGAACGTGGTGCCGTACAGGTCCGTGGGGAACTGGTCGGTGTCCCATCCGAGCAGGAGATCGCCCTGGTTCGCGTCCACGGAACCAAGGAGCCCGCGCTCGCGCGCGTACCGCAGGTCGTGCTGCATGGTGTGGCCCGCGAGGGTCGCGTGGTTCGTTTCGATGTTCAGCTTGAAATCGCCGGCAAGATCCTGTTCCAGGAGGAATGCGTGGCAGGCCGCCGCGTCGAAATCATACTGGTGCTTCGTGGGTTCCTTCGGTTTCGGCTCCAGCAGGAATTGTCCGTCGAAGCCGATTTCCCGGGCGTATTCCGCCGCCATGCGCAGGAACCGGCCCATGTTGTCCTGCTCGAATTTCATGCGCGTATTCAGAAGGGTCTCGTAGCCCTCGCGACCGCCCCAGAACACATAATTGGCGCCGCCGAGCTCCTTCGTGATTTCAAGCGCCTTCTTTACCTGCGCCGCGGCGTAGGCGAATGCCCGCGCGTCGGGGGACGTGGCCGCGCCGTGCATGAACCGCGGATTCGAGAACAGATTCGCCGTGCCCCACAGCACGCGCACCGTGCTTGTCTTCAGCAGTTCCGAGGCCAGCGCGATGATCGTGTCGAGGTTGGCGTTCGTCTCGCGCAGGGTTTCTCCTTCTGGCGCGATGTCGCGATCATGGAAGCAGAAATACGGAATCGACAGCTTTTCGCAGAGCTCGAACACGCCGCGCATGCGCAGGCGCGCCGCCTCCATCGGGTCCCGCACTCCGTTCCAGGGCCTGATCATGGTGCCGTCTCCGAACGGATCGGAGCCCCTGCCCGTCATGGAATGCCAGAAGGCCATGGAAAATCGCAGGTGTTCGGCCATCGTCCTGCCCGCCACGACACGCTCGGGATCATACCGTTTGAAGGCCAGCGGATTGTCGGAGCCGGGGCCTTCGTGGCGGATGGCGGGGATCGAGGGAAAAAGCTCGCTCATCGGCGTCGTACCTCCAGGACCGAGTATCGGCCCGATGCGGCGCGCGCGCAACCGCGCGATTCGGGCAAACTCGCATTTTCCCGGAAGGCCCGGTATGATGGGAACGGGGTACGCGCATGGATTCAGGCGGAACACGATACGCGCTCGGCATCGATTCGAGCACCCAGGGCTGCTCGGGTGTGATCCTCGACCTGGAAACCTTCGGTACGGTCGCCGAAGCCCGGGTGCGCTACCGCGATGATCCCCGCCTGGCCGGCTATGGCCTGGGCAACGGTGCGCCCATCCTGCCGCCGCTGGAAGACGGCGAGGCTTCCCAGCCGGCGGCGCTGTACGCGGACGCGCTCGATGCCCTGTTCCAGGATTTGCCCGCCGACCTTCTGGCCCGGGTGGACGTCATGAACGTTTCCGCGCAGCAGCACGGGCAGGTATGGATTTCGGGTCGAGGTCGGCGCGCCATCGCGGACCTGCGCCGGCCCGCGGTTGCCGGATCTACGCGCGCGGGGCTTGCGGTGCGACTGGAGGGCGGATTCGCGCTGGATCGCGCCCCGATCTGGATGAGCGCCAATACCCGCGCCGAAGCCGATGCGATACGCGATGCGATGGGCGGCAGTCGGGCGGTCACCGCGCGCTCGGGCTCCGACAGCCCCCTTCGATTTTCCGGCGCCGCGCTCGCCCGCATGGCCGGGCTATTTCCTTCCGCGTTTGGAAATACCGCCTCGGTGCACCTGATCTCGTCGTTCATCGCGGCCCTGCTCTCGGGAAATCCGGATGCGCCGATCGACTGGGGCAACGGTTCCGGCACCGGCCTGATGGACTGGAAGTTGCGCGCCTGGGACGGCGAGCTCCTTGCTGCGACCGCGGCGGCGACGCGAACGGCCGCGGGTCCGCTTCCCGGCGGGGCGGAAGCGCTGCGAACGCGCCTGCCCGCGCTGCGCCATCCGCTGGCCAACATCGGTACGATCGCGGAATATTTCACCGCGCGGTACGGCGTGAATCCCGGATGCGCGGTCGTGGCGTCGTCGGGCGACAACCCTCAGAGCAAGGTGCTCGCGCCCGGCGTCATGCTGTCGCTCGGAACCAGTTTCGTGATCATGGGAGAAGGCGGCGAACCGCTTCCGTCGGCCAACGCGATGTACGACGGCCTGGGGCGGCCCTTCCTGTTCGGGTGCAGGACGAACGGTTCGCTCGCCTTGGAACGCATCCGGGCCGATCACGGCGCCGCCGACGATTTCGGATCAGCTGAAGCGGCCCTCGCCTCGGTGGCGCCGGGAAGCGTCCTGCGCATCCTGCAGGTTTCGGAGGAAAGCTTCCCGCGATCGCCCGCGATGAACGTAGGCGCTGCCGGAGAATTCGCGCGCGACTACGCCGGCGCCGTGGATGCCTCGCTGGGGCTCCTGGAACTCGCGTCGCGATCCTTCGCCGGGGGAGGCCTGCCCATCACGGCCACCGGCGGCGCCGCCGCAAGCCGCGGCGTCCTGCGCCGGGCGGCTTCGATATGGGGGCGAACGATCCTTCCGATCGCCGACGCCGGCGCCGCCCTGGGAGCCGCCGTCGCCGCGGCCTGCGCGCTCGCGCCGGCCGCGAGCCGCGATTCGCTCGTGGATCGCGCGCGCCTCGCATGCGCCCGCCCCGGAGCGCCCGTGGAGCCCGAGCCCGCCCTGCTGCGCGCCTACCGCGCGCCGGGCGCGTACCTGGATCGCCTCAAGGACGCGTTCATCCGCTCGGGCGGCGCCCTGGATTAAACCGCCAGCGCCACCCGGTCAATAAGGTCGGCCACCGCGTTCCCGTCGTTGGTCAGAGGCGAAACCACCCGCGCGATGTCGCGTATCGCGGGGATCGCGTTGGCCGGCGCGCAGCCCCAGCCGGCGCGGCTGATCATCGTGTAGTCGTTCATCGCGTCGCCCACCGCCATCACATCGGCCATGTCGAACCCGAGCATGCCGGCCAGCCGGGCCAGGGCGGAACCCTTGTCGGCCCCGAGCGGGAGGATTTCCAGGAAATACGGTTTCGAAGTCAGCACTTCGGCGCGTCCCGCGAACACGGGCGCAAGCTCGCGCAGCAATTCCTGCACGCGCGCAGGATCGCCGGGTATGACGAATTTTATCAGTCCCCGCGAAAAGTGCCCCTCGCGCGCCGCCGCGTCGCCGACTTCCTCCACCGGCTGGCCGGTCAGGAAGCCGTCGCGCAGCGCCCACTCGTTCAGGGTGGTGCACAGTATCTTGCCGTCGACGTAAATCTGCCATTCCGCGCCGTGCCGCGCCAGTTCGGCGGCGACCTCGCGGCAGAGCGCCGGCTCCAGCATGCGCCGGTCCAGAATCGTGCGCGTATCCGCGGCCACGAGTTCCGCGCCGTTGGAGCAGACCAGGAAATCGCCCGGCCGCGTCAGCCCGAGCAGGTCGGCGTACTTGGACAGCGACACCAGGTTGCGGCCCGACGCCAGCACTATCTTGATCCCGGCGGCCTCGGCCCGGCCGATGGCCTCGATATTTTCCCTCGAGATGGTCAAATCCTCGTGAAGGAGCGTGTCATCCAGGTCCAGGGCGAGCATTTTCACGCGCATGGCGGAACGATAGCCCGGATGCGGCTTGAGGGTGAAGCCATCCCCGGGCTAGACTGCCGCCATGGCCGATGACGACGACACCACCATGCTGCGCAACGCGGGCAAGCTCTCCGTGCTGACCATGGCGTCGCGCGTGCTCGGCCTGCTGCGCGAAATGACCAAGGCGTCGTTTCTCGGCACGGGCGCCCTTTCGGACGCCTTCACGGTTTCCTTCATCATCCCGAATTTCATGCGCCGCCTCTTCGCCGAAGGCTCGGTGTCGGTGGCCTTCATCCCGACCTTCAAGGATTTCCTGCACTCGGGCGACGACGGGGAAACCCGGGAATTCCTCTCCGCGTCGCTGACCGTCCTGACCATCTGCGTCGGCGCGGCAGTGGCGGCGGGCATCGCGGCCGCTCCCTGGATCGTGCGCGCCTTCGGCACCGACCCCGCCGAAACCGCAGTCCTGACGCGCATCATGTTTCCCTTCCTGGGCCTGGTGTCGCTGGCGGCCCTGTTCCAGGGCATCCTGAACTCCTTCGGTGTCTTCACGCCCTCGGGCATGGCGCCGATCTGGTTCAACGTCTGCTTTATCCTGGTGCCCATGGTCATCGGTCGCTTTTCCGCCAACCCGGCGCGCGCCATGGCGGTGGGCGTGGTCGCAGGCGGCCTGGCCCAGGCGCTCTGCCAGCTGCCGGCGGTCCTGCGCAGCGGCAGGAGATTCGGCTATATTTCCCCGCGCCGCGCCTTTTCCAACGCGGGCATGAAAAAAGTCTTTTCCCTCATCGCGCCCACCATCCTGGGCATGGCCGCCTACCAGGTGAACGATCTGGTCAGCACCGCCTTCGCCTCGCGCGCGGGGCAGGGGGTAGCCTCCAGCCTGCAATATTCGCTGCGTCTTCAGGAACTGATCCTGGGGGTGTTCGCGGTATCGGCGGGCACGGTCCTGTTGCCCAACCTGGCCGACGCCGTGCGCCGCGCCGACTGGGCGGGCTACGCCGCAAGCCTGGGCAAGGGCATCCGGGGCATCCTGCTGGCCACCATCCCGGTGGCGGTCTTTTCCATGATCGCCGGCACGGAAATCGTCACCCTCCTGTTCAAAAAAGGAGGTTTCGGCGAGGAATCGGTGCGCCTTACCGCCGCCGCCTTCCTCTGGCACCAGACCGGCCTGGCCTTCATCGCCTTCAACCGCGTGGCCGCGCCGGCCTTCTACGCGCGCTCCGATTCCAGAACGCCCACCTTTGCCGGCATCCTCAGCTTCGGCGTCAACATTCTTCTGGTTACTATGGTCGCGGTGCCCCTGAAGGGCCCGGGCATCGCGGGGGCCCTGTCGCTCTCGGCGGCGGTCAACAGCGCCATCCTCGTCGCCGCCCTCCGTGGGTCGAGGCTGCCCGGCCTGCGCCGGGCAGCAGCCGGCCAGGTCGCGGCGGGCCAGCCCGAAATGCGCGCCGAACTCAGTGGCGCGGGCGCCTACGCGCTCAGGCTCATCCTGTTCTCGCTGATCGCCGGGGTTCCGGCCCTGCTCCTGCGCGCGCCCCTGGCGCGGGCCTTCGCCGGGCACGGCAGACTCGTCTCCGCCGGCGTGCCGCTGCTGGCCCTCACCCTGGTATACGGGGCGCTGGGCGTCGGCATGCTGCTTGTCGCGAAGGACCCGACAGCCCTGGGCATGGGCCGGGCCCTCGGGCGAAGGTTCGGGCGCGGGCGCTGATCATCGGCGGTCGGGCGTCGGACACATCCGCCCGATCACCGCATCAGCGGACAAGAAGCTCCGCGAAATCCCTCAGCATGGCTTCGTAGTCGGCGCGCCGTTCCGGCGAAAAATCCCTGCCTGTCAGGCCGAGCACGGCCGTGGCTTTCGCCTGCGCCTCCTTTTCCATGGAGAGGGCGATCTTGTCCGGCTTCGTGTCGCCCGACACCGTCACGAAACCCACCGTTTCCGGAAAGCGGCCGCGCGTCGCGCGCAGCCAGGCGCGCACCGGCGGGGAAAGATGCCAGGACCAGACCGGCGTGCACACGACCACCCGCGCGTAGTCCGCGGGATTCGCCCGTGGCGCCTCGATCCGGGATGCGATCCCGAAAGTGGCCTGGTAGCCTGCGTGCATGAACCCGAAGAAGCCCTGACCGCGGGGCGCGGTTTCCCGCACTTCCTCGATGTCCGCGCCGAGCAGGCCCGCGATGTCGGCCGCCGCCCGGCGCGTGGCGTTCCCCTGGGAATAGAATACGACCAGGGTGCGGCCGCCGGCTCCCATCATCGGATCGAGGGGAAGCGGCGCCGTCCCGGCCGTACCGGCGGGGCTTGGCCCGGAGCCGGCATCCGCGCTGGCGCAGGATGCGAGCATTCCAGCGCAGGCGATGGCGCAGGAGAGGGCGATGATCCGGACAAGGGGCGAAATCGTGTCGCGCATGGGGCTTCCTCCGGATGCCGATCATGGGGTACCATAGCCGAAGCGTCGCGACCGGCACGCATTCGATCTTTTTCATGTTCGAGGTGTTGACACCGAATCCATGAAATGATAGATTTCCGACGCTTTCGACTATGCCCTTGTAGCTCAGTTGGCAGAGCATATCCATGGTAAGGATAAGGTCAACGGTTCGATTCCGTTCGAGGGCTCTTTCAGCAACCACGGCGCCGGCATACCACCGGGTACGCGCCGAAAAAGGACCGTGACATATGGCCGCCAAGAAACAGACCGTAGAAATCATCGCCCTCGCCTGCACGGAATGCAAGCGCCGCAACTATACGACCAAGAAAAACCGCAAGACCATGCAGGAAAAGCTGGAACTGAACAAGTACTGCAAGTGGGATCGCAAGCACACGCTGCACAAGGAGACCAAGGTCAAATAAGGCCCTGGCCTTTTCACCTAGGCCAGTAGCTCTAATGGTAGAGCGCCGGTCTCCAAAACCGGATGTTGAGGGTTCGAGTCCTTCCTGGCCTGTCGACCGCGAACCAGTGCCGGCGCCCTCCTTCCGGAGAGGCGCGTCGCGATACCGCCTGCCTCCGGTGGGCGGTTTTCGTTCCGGTGCCCGTTCGTCCGAACCTGGATGCGAGGAGTCGCCATGCAAAAGATTATCCAGTTCTTCAAGGACAGCTATGCCGAACTCGGCAAGGTCGTGTGGCCGTCCAGGGATGACGTCATCGCGTCCACCAAGGTCGTGGTGGCCTCCACGGTGGTCATGGCCCTCGTGCTCGGCTTCATCGATTTCCTCCTCGTGGCGGGCATCGAAGTAATCTTCCGGTAAGGCGGACGCGGAATGGCAAAAGCCTGGTACGTCCTGCACGTCTACTCCGGCTACGAGAACAAGATCGAGCGCACGATCCGCATGCTCGTCGATTCGGGCGAAATTTCGGCCGAGGTGGTCACCGACGTCAAGGTGCCCAGCGAGGAAGTGTCCGACGTCAAGGACGGCAAGCGCCGCACCTCGCAGCGGAAAATCCTGCCGGGCTACATCCTGGTGGAGATGGACCTTCCGGACAACGGCTGGAAGGCCGCCTGTTCCGCCATCCGCAAGATCACCGGCGTCACCGGCTTTGTCGGCGGCGCCATGAACGTAAAGCCCCAGCCCATCTCCGCGGAGGAGGCCAGGGGCATCCTGCAGCGCGCCGGCGAAATGAAGGGCGAACGCGCGCCGCGCGCCCGCCAGGCGTTCTCGGTGGGCGAACAGGTCAAGATTATAGACGGCCCCTTCGAGTCCTTCTCCGGCACCATCGACGAGGTGAATGCCGAAAAGAGCAAGCTCAAGGTCATGGTGGGCATCTTCGGACGCAACACCCCGGTCGAGGTGGACATGCTGCAGGTCGAAAAGACCTGATTCCGCGCGGCGCCCTTGTGGCGCCGGAAGTTCTTTCGTATGGCGGCGCCGCCCATGGGGGGCGAGCGCTTCTCATGATACGGGCATTTGGCTCCGAGATGGGAGCTTCCGGCCGGATCGCCGCCTTGCGCGGCGGACGGAGCGGAAGCGCTACCCCGGGCTCCGCATGGGGCGCCGGGTATACCACAAAGGGAGAGAGGCAATGGCCAAAAAGAAAATCATTGCGGTCGTCAAACTGCAGTGCCCCGCCGGCAAGGCGACGCCGGCGCCGCCCGTCGGACCGGCGCTCGGTCCGCACGGCGTTTCCGCTCCGATGTTCTGTACGCAGTTCAACGACAGGACCAAGAGCATGGAGGCCGGACTCGTCATTCCGGCCATCATCACCATCTATCAGGACAAGAGCTTCACGTTCATCCTGAAGACCCCGCCCGCCAGCGTGCTGATCAAGAAAGCCTGCGGCATCGAAAAGGGCTCGGGCGTTCCCCACAAGGACAAGGTCGCCAAGCTCGCGAAGGACAAGCTCGAAGCCATCGCGAAGCAGAAGCTTCCCGACCTGAACGCGAACGACATCGAAGCTGCCAAGCGCATCATCGCCGGCACCGCCCGCTCGATGGGCGTAGAGACGGAGCTGTAACATGAAGCACGGCAAACACTACAACGAAGCCTTCAAGAAGGTGGACGTGGCCCAGGAATACGAGCCGGCGGCCGCCTGCTCCCTGGTCAAGGAAATGAAGTTCGCCAAGTTCGACGAAACCGTCGAAGCCCACGTCAGGCTCAACCTGAAGAAGAGCCAGTCCGTGCGCGACACCGTCGTCCTGCCGCATCAGTTCCGCGGCGAAAAGCGCATCCTCGTCTTCTGCAAGCCTGAAAAGGTCAAGGAAGCGATGGACGCCGGCGCCGCGTTCGCGGGCGACAACGAGCTCATCGAAAAGGTAAAGGGCGGCTGGCTCGACTTCGACGTAGCCGTCGCCACCCCCGACATGATGAAGGACGTCGGCAAGCTGGGTATGGTCCTCGGCCGCAAGGGCCTGATGCCCAACCCCAAGACCGGCACGGTCACCCACGACCTCAAGGCCGCCGTTGCCGAACTGCGCAAGGGCCGCACCGAGTTCCGCACCGACAAGACCAACATCATCCACCTCGCCATCGGCAAGGTCTCCATGGAGCCTGCCCAGGTCGCCGAAAACCTGACCACCCTCCTCGGAGAAGTGGCCCGCAAGCGCCCTGCCGACGCCAAGGGCGAGTTCATCCTGTCCGTGTTCCTCGCCTCCACCATGGGGCCGAGCGTCCGCGTGGCCCTGGCCAAGACGGAGAAGAGGTGATCCTATGGCGATGAGAGCTCACAAGATCCAGGACAGCAAGACCGAGGCCATCGGCCAGCTCAAGGACATGATCGGGGGTTCCTCCGACTTCGTGTTCGCCGAATACCGCGGCCTGACCGTGGAACAGATTTCCAACCTGCGCAGGCAGCTGCGCGAAAAAGGCACCGAATTCCACGTCGTGAAGAACAACTTCGCGCGCATCGCCTTCGAGGAGCTCGGCTTCCCGAAGGATGTGGAATCCGTCCTCTCGGGCCCCACCGGCGTCGCCTTCGTGAAGGACGAATCCAACGAAATCGCGAAGATCCTTCTCGATTTCGGCAAGGACACGCCTGCGCTGAAGGTCAAGGGCGCCCTGATCGACAAGGGTTTCATGAACGAAACCCAGGTCGGCGCCTTCTCCAGGCTGCCAGGCAAGAAGCAGCTGATCTCCATGCTGATGTCGGCGATGAACGGGCCCGCCCAGAACCTCGTCTACGTCATCAACGCCGTGCCCACCAAGCTGGTGCGCACCCTCAAGGCCATCGAGGAAAAAAAGGCCGCCGAGCAGGCCTGACCGGCCGTCGGATCGACAAGGGTTTGAAGGCCGTCAGGCTTCGGTAGCTGCCGTTCCTGTCGGTCATCGATAGCCGGCCCGTACGGGCCAGGCAGACAGTGGTAAGGAGAAGATAATATGGCAGCACTCAGCACCGACCAGATTCTCGACGCGATCGCATCCATGACCGTTCTCGAGGTCGCCGACCTCGTGAAGGCGATGGAAGCCAAGTTCGGCGTAACCGCCGCGGCCCCCGTGGCCGTCGCGGCCGGCCCCGCCGCCGGTGGCGCCGCCGCCGCCCCCGTCGAGGAAAAGACCGAGTTCACGGTCGTCCTCAAGGCCGGCGTACCCGCCGACAAGAAGATTTCCATCATCAAGGAAGTGCGCGCGATCACCGGTCTCGGCCTCAAGGAGGCCAAGGACCTGGTCGAAGCCGGCGACAAGCCGCTCAAGGAAAACGTCACCAAGGACGAAGCCGAGAAGATCAAGAAGCAGATCGTCGACGCCGGTGGCGCCGTCGAGGTGAAGTGATTTTCGACGCGGATTCCGCGTACGTTTCTCAACCCCACGCGATCGCAGGTACGGCCCCGCGATCGCGTGGGGCCTTTTTCGCAACCCGGCCGGTACGGTTCCAGGAGGGGTGACGGATGGCATATACCGAGCACAAGATACAGCGCCGCTACATCGGCAAAGACTATCAGGAGGCGATGGAGCTTCCCGATCTCATAGACATCCAGCTCTCCTCCTTCGAGCGTTTCCTGCAGCGGGACAAGGTCCGTCAGGGCCTGGCCCCCGACCCCGTCGGTCTCGAGGAAGTCCTCAGGACCACGTTCCCGATCGAAAGCCCCTCGGGCGACATGCTCCTCGAATTCGAGCGCTACGGCCTCGACGAATCGGCGATGAAGTACTCCGAGCTGGAGTGCAAGCAGAAGGGCCTGACCTACGCGGTTCCCCTCAAGGCCCGCATCAACCTCGTGTTCCAGAAAACCGGTGAAATCCGACAAAAGGAAATCTATCTCGGCGACATCCCGCTCATGACCGAGCGCGGCACCTTCATCATCAACGGTGCCGAACGCGTCGTCGTGTCCCAGATACACCGCTCTCCCGGCGTCATCTTCTCGCACGAGAAGGGCGTCTTCTCCGCCCGCATCATTCCGTACCGCGGTTCCTGGCTCGAGTTCGAGATCGACCAGAAAAAGGAACTGATCTACGCCAAGATAGACCGCAAGAAGCGCATCCTGGGCAGCATGTTCCTGCGCGCCCTGGGCTTCGACACCCGCGAATCCATCCTTGCCGCCTTCTACCGCTCGCAGGTCATCGAGCTCGGCTCCACCCGCGAACAGAAGGAAAAGGCCGTCGCCCGCGTCCTGGCCAAGCCGGTCAGGATCGACGTCGGCGGCGAAATGAAAAAACTCTTCCGCGCCGGCGACAAGCTGCACCTGCATGACATCGACGAGCTGGTGGACCTCGGCGTCGAAACCATCGAAGTGGTCGACTTCGAGCATCCCGATTCCCTGCACAGCGACATGATCCTCAACTGCTTCGAGCGCGAGGACATCAAGCTGGTCAAGGAAGACCCCAACCAGGACGAACCCACCCGCGCCGACGCGCTGGCCGCCGTCTATTCCACCCTCATGCCCGGCGAGCCCATCACGGTCGAAAACGCCGAGCGCGACCTGAACAACATGTTCTTCTCCGGCCGCCGCTACGACCTGGGCAAGGTCGGCCGCTACAAGCTGAACAAGAAATTCGACTACGACGTGCCGGTGAAGGAATTCACCCTGGTGCGCCAGGACGTCATCGCCACGATGAAATTCCTGATGAACGTCTACTACGGCGATGCCTACGTGGACGACATCGACCACCTGGGCAACCGCCGCGTGCGCTCGGTGGGCGAACTCCTGGCCAACGTAATGAAGTCCGCCTTCTCGCGCATGGAGCGCATCGCCAAGGAGCGCATGAGCCTGAAGGAAACGGACACCATCCGACCGCAGGACCTCATCTCCATAAAGCCGGTGGTCGCCGCCATAAAGGAATTCTTCGGCTCCT
>CAYRXK010000009.1:20767-46357 GCA_964428265.1 uncultured Treponemataceae bacterium | reverse complement strand
AGGCCGATCTGGCCGGCCATCGCGCCCAGGGTCATCGCGAAGTTGATGCCCATGCCGGCGTAGATCGGCAGCAGCAGGGCCAGCACCAGGAAGGAATTGCGCCCCAGGCGCGTGATCACTTCCTGCAGGATGTAGGGCACGGAAAGCCGCGAGGGGCCGATGGCCGCCACCGTGATCACCAGGAAGATGACCACGACCGCGTATTCCGAGAGCCAGGTACCGAATGATTTCTTGCGGCTCATTTTGACACCTTAACCTTGCGGGTGAGCGCGTAGAGGATCATGCCGTTGGACACGATGATGCGGATCACCTCCGACATGTCGGTCTGGAGGATCGAATTGATCACGGACGGCGTCATCGTGAGCAGTCCCTGGAACAGGAAGGTGCCCACCAGCACGTTCACCATGCTGGCCTTGTTCACCGAGGCGCCGCCGATCAGGATGGCCGCCACCGCGGGGAAGACCATGGGGCTGGGGGCGGTGTACAGCTGTATGAAGCCGAAGCTCTGCTGGTACACGATGATGCCCACCGCGCCCAGGAAGGTGGACAGGATGACCGAAATCGTGCGCATGCGGTCGGCGCTGACGCCGGATGCGCGCGCGAAGTCCGGATTGGAGCCCACGGCCGTCATCGCGGTGCCCGTGCGCGAGCGCAGGAACACCCAGATGCCGCCGGTGCAGAGCCCGACGAACAGCAGGAGCCCCGTGGGGAACACGAAGAACTGCCCGATCCTGATCGCCAGGAAGTTGTTCAGTATCTTCAGCCAGTAGCCCTCTACCGTGATCGTGGTGCGCAGGCCCTTGCCCGCGTAGCCCCAGACCATGGTCGGGTTCGAGTAGGGCAGGATCAGCCACATGATGCACATCAGCATGACGAAGGAAAAGCCGACATACATCGCGATCGTCATTTCCTCGCCCTTTACCTTGTTCAGGAGCACGCCGTAGCCCCAGCCCAGCAGGACCGCGAAGGGTGTGGCCAGCGCGATGGCGCCGAAAAAGCCCACAAAACCGTGCAGGCCGAACTGCAGCGACAGGGTCGACCCCAGGAGGCCCGCGATGATGCCCAGCGCCAGGCCGAAATTGAGGCCGCAGCCGGCCTGGATCATGGGCACCAGCGCCAGCACGAGGATGGCGTACTGGCCGAAGCGGTTCAGCACGTCGGAAAAGGAAGCGTCCAGCCGCACGCCCACGAAGGGCGCCAGCACGAACAGCGACACCAGGAACAGGAATATGATGATGCGAGGCCAGCCGAATTCCTGGACGAAGGTTTTGAGATCACGCATGCGGGGCCCCCCCTTCGTTCGCGCTCGCTGCGGCCGTTTCCGCGACACTGCCCGGTTCCGCCACGCCGGCCATAAGGATGCCGAATTCGGCGGCTTCGGCCTGCGGCGGCAGGATACCGGCGATACGCCCCTCGTCGATGATCGCGATGCGGTCGCAGATCGAGCGCAGTTCCTCGAGTTCGGAGGACACCATGACGATGGTGGTGCCGTAGTCGCGGTTGTAGGCGCGCAGGGTGTCCAGCACCAGTTTCTTGGCGCCCACGTCGATGCCGCGGGTCGGTTCCGACACGAACAGGAGTTCCGGTTTCAGGGCGAAGGCCTTGGCCAGGCAGATCTTCTGCTGGTTGCCGCCGGAGAGCTCCTTGGCTTTCTGGCGGGTGCCGGTGCACTTGATGTCCAGCAGGCGGATGTACTCTTCGCAGAGGGCTTTCATGCCCGCATCGTCGCGCTGGGTGAAAAGGCCGCCCAGCACCGGTTTGAGGTACTTGCCGTGCACCTGCATGGCCGTGAAGGCGATGTTCCATTCCAGGCTTTCGTCCAGCAGCAGGCCCACGCCGCGCCGGTCTTCCGACACGAAGGCCATGCCCGACGCGAGCGCCTGCGCCGGCGCGTTCAACGGCACGGCCTTTCCGTGCAGGCGTACGGCGCCGCCGGCGGGGTACAGGCCCATGACGCCGTTCGGTATGCCCAGCTTGCCCTGGCCGGCCAGGCCGCCGATGCCCAGGATCTCGCCGCGACGGACGGAAAAGGATACGTCGCGCACCGTCTCGCCGGGCATGTCAACCCAGAGGTGTTCCACTTCCAGCACGGTTTCGGCGTCGCGCGCGCGCGCCTGCGCGGCGCCCGAGTCGGCCGCCACCGAGCGTCCGACCATCCATGACGCGATGTCCTTGATGGTGACGCCTGCGGTCGGCGTGTCCTTGACCATGACGCCGTCGCGCAGGACCACCAGGCGGTCCGCCACCTCGACCACCTCGTGCAGGCGGTGCGAAATGAAGATGATCGCCACGCCTTCGGCTGCCAGGCGCCTGAGCGAGGCCAGAAGGACTTCCGCCTCGCTTTCGGTCAGGACGGCCGTGGGCTCGTCCAGCACCAGCAGGCGGGTTTTCGCGCGGCTGATTTCGCGCGCGATTTCGGTGAACTGCTTGTGGCCCACCGGCATCTCGGAAACGAGCATGCCCGCGTCCAGCTTTACGCCGAGCTTCTTTATGGCGGCTTCGGCGCGCCTGGTCATGTCCGGCCGGTCCAGGATGCTCATGCGCTCGCCGAATACGTCGTTCAGCGGGCTGGCATGCATCGATTCGCGGTTCAGGACGATATTTTCAGCGGTGGTAAAGCCGGGAATCAGGCTGAATTCCTGATGCACCATGCCGATTCCGGCGTCCAGGGCGTCGAAGGGGTTGGAAAACCGCGCCTCCTGGCCCTCGAGGGTTATGTTGCCCTTGAATCCTCCCGTTTCGGCGATGACCGGCATGCCGAACAGGATCTTCATCAGGGTGGTCTTGCCCGCCCCGTTTTCTCCGACCAGCCCCAGGATTTCGCCGGGATGCAGGTCGAAATTGACATCGTGGAGGACCACGTTGCCGTAGAACTCCTTGGAGACGTTCCTCACCGACAGGAGAGGTTCTTTTTGGCCCATGTTGATTCCTGAAATCAAAGATCGCGCCCGCCACGGGGGTAAGCCCGCGCGGGCGCCGAAGGGAGAAAGGCTGCCGCGCGCGCCGCGTCGCCCCCCGCTGAGGGCAACGGCGCGGCGACGTCCGGATCACTTCTTCATGGAAATGTTGAAGTACTTGTCCGGGACCTTCTGCTTGGTGGTGGGCAGGAAGCCCTTGCCGAAGACATAGGTGTCCATGTAGATCAGGACCTGGTTCTTGGCGCGGACGCCGGTGCCGACGTCCTTGTAGTAGGCGCCGTTCCACTTGGCGCCGGGGGTGTATTTGGCCATGGCCTTGAACACGTCGTTCAGGCTGTCTTTCTTGGCCTTGCCTTCTACCACGTTGCGGGCGAATTCGCCCAGGCCGGCGGTGAGGCTGTAGCCGTAGGAGAAGGCCCAGGTGCCGAACCGGCCTGCGCCGCCCTTTGCCTTGACCGCATCTTCGACCTTTTTCAGGATGGCGGGGAAATTGCCCGCTTCCTTGGACAGGTCGAGCCCGAGGGCGCCCGGGTAGCCCATGAGGGGGCTGGGCAGGTCGGCTTCGACAAAGTAGCCGCCGTAGGCGAACAGCTGCTTGAGCAGGGGTTCGGTGTGGGCGTCGTTGGTGCAGAAGAACGCGGTGTCCTTGCCGTACTTTTCGATCCACTGGGGCACTTTTTCGAGGATGAACTGCTGCGCGCCGGGGACGCCGACGTCGGAAGTCGGGTCGGGGGCGGTTTCGAACGCGAACTTCAGGCCGAGGTCCTTGCAGGCCTCTTCCATGATGGCGCGGCGGCGGCCGAGGGATTCGTAGCTCATGTGCCGCGCGAAGGAAATGTGCACGAAGGTCTTGGCGCCGAGCTGCTTGGCGCCCCAGATGATGGTGTAGCCGCGCGACACGAAGTCGGCGGACAGGGCCAGGTCGGCCGCGCTCTGGATGACGAGCGGGTCTTCGTGCGGTTCGCCGGCGAGGAGGAGGATGTCCGCCCTCTTGGCGCGCACGCGCTTGAAGGCTTCGGTGGTGCCGGGAATGGCCTGGTTGATGACGATGGCCTTCATGAGGGGGTCGTCCGCCAGCGCGACGACGGAGGAGATGAAGGTCTCCTGCTGCGACATGAAATCGTCCGGATAGGTGATGTGCTGGATCATGCCGCCGGCCTTGACGGCGCCGAATTCCTTGATCAGCGCCTCGGCGCCGCGCAGGTCGTCTTCTGACTGGGATACGGTGCCCGTGACCACGCCGATGTGGAACTTGGCCTTCGCCTGCGCGAACACGTCGGCGCCGGCAAGGATGAAGGTCAGTGCCAACAGCACGGCAGCGATCTTCGCGATCTTTTTCATGATACCTCCTGTGTGGATCGAAACGCGCCCCGATACGGCGGGGCGCGACATTTCATAATACACCCGCTGTACGCCGAGTCAAGGGCACGATTGCAAACGATTGCATCCCGGCGGCCGCGCCTGCTACACTGACCATAGATGAAACGCACCCTGAGGCGCATCGGCGAAGAGTTCTACTTCTACTCCAGCCAGCTCGTGCTGTTCTTCGTCGTCATCCTTTTCATGACTTCCGGCTCCATGCCGATGGGCATCCTCTTTTCGCTGATCATCGCCTTCTTCAGCCTGGCCCAGAACGCCCTCATGGTCGGACAGGGCCACAAGCCCCTGCTCCGCCTGCTCTTTTCGCTGATCACGCCCGGCGGCTACAGCATCCTGCGCGCCGCCACGGGCTCCTTCGACTTTTTCGAAACTTCCAACGTCCTGCTCTGGAGCGCCTCGATCTATACCGGCCTCTTCCAGGCGATCAGCATCGCCGTGCAGGGCGGCATCCTGAAGCGGATCGCGGAAACCCTGCTCTCTCTCGGCGCGGCGGCGATCTTCTTTACCTTCTATTATTACCTCGACCTCAGGCTCAATCTCGCGCAGGCCTTCGCCTCGGGGGGCATGGACCTTGCCGCCTACGAGCGGGCGCTCGGCATCGCGGCCTTTCCGGAAGGGCTCCGGGCCTTCCTGGCCCTGCCCCAGCACTGGTTCGTCGGCCTCGGGGCCCTGAGCTTCGACCTGATGCTCCTGGCGGCGCGCATCCGCACCATCACCCTGCGTACGCGGATAGACCGCATCCTGAAGGCCGGGGGCCCCCAGGCGCCCAACGACCTGGCCGTAGCCGCAGCGTCGGGCGAGCACCCCGCGGACCTGCGCGCCCAGGTGCATGCCGAGGGCGTGACGCCGCGCAGGGTTCCGGTCACCATCGTGTCCTCGGACATTGTCGGATTCACCGACATCGCCGACCGTTTCGGCCCCGACAAGGCCGTGGAACTCCTGAACCGCTACATCGGCCTGTGGGTAAAGATGGCCGAGCCCCGCGGCGGCAAAATACTATCGCTGGCGGGCGACTCGATCATGCTGGCCTTCGGCCTGTCTGACGAGGCCGACAATCCCGACCGGGGGCTGTCGGCCGCCCTGGCATTCATGTCCGAACTGCCCGGCCTGCGCGAGGACCTGGCGTCGCAATCGCTGCCTTCGGACCTGCGCGTATCGGTGGGCGTACACTCGGGCATCGTGGTGATCGCGCGGGTCGGCGCGCCGGGCGAACGCAGGATCGGCGCCTTTGGCGACGCGCTCGCGGTGGCCGCGCGCCTGGATTCCCTGTGCCGCGAACTCAACCAGGACATCCTGGTCAGCCATCCGACCTTCCGCCGACTGACCCTTGAAAGCCAGGCGGGCCTG
Organism: uncultured Treponemataceae bacterium; assembly: GCA_964428265.1. Classification (GTDB taxonomy): domain Bacteria; phylum Spirochaetota; class Spirochaetia; order Treponematales; family Rectinemataceae; genus CAYRXK01. Next base: position 40,712 of record CAYRXK010000009.1, on the reverse strand, counting down.
GAGCGCATCGGCGAGGTGCTGCTGCGCAAGAGCACCCGGCCCGTGCCCGTGTACGGCCTCAAATAAATCCAGATCGAGGATGAACGCCATGTCGAGTCGAGCCCGCACAGTATCCGGCAATCCGAACTCCGCCCGCCTGCCTTTCGCGGTGATCGCGCTCGCCATCGCGGCGCTGGCGCTGGCGTCCTGCTCCGGCGGGGTGGACATGATGGTGCGCGCGGATGCGAGCGCGCGCTTCGCCGTGCGGCTGGAAATTCCCGACGCGCTGTCGCAGCGGGTCCGGCAGTTCGGCCAGATCCCCGCGGGGTCGCCGCTGTTCGACGCGCCCGGCGTGCGCAAGGAATTCGGCGTGCGCAAGAGCATTCACCTGATCGACGTGGCGGTACCCGACGGCGATTCCATGACCTCGGTGCTGTGGATTCCCGACCTGGTGGCGTTTTCGCAGGACCGCAGCCTGGCTCCAGCCGGCATGGTCGGCTACGGGCGCAAGGGCGCCGAAGCGGGCGCGGGCGGAAGCGCGGGCCTGGCCGGGGGCACCGAACTTCGGGTCCGCCTTTCGCGCGACAACGCCGCGGCCGCCTTCGCGCTCTTTCCCGGCATGGACCGCGACCTGGTGGATGCCCTGAGCCCGCCCGCGCTGGAAAAGGATCCCGTAACTTCGGCCGAATACCGCGCCAACCTCGAATCCGTCATCATCGGCAAGAAACTCATGCCCGCCTTCGACGCCTGCGCGGTGGCCGTCACGCTGAACGCGCCCAAACCCATCGTCGGCGCGGGCGGCGGCAGCGCCTCCGGCCAGGTCTTCAAGGCCCGGATTCCTCTCTTCGACCTGCTGACCCTGGAAAAGCCGGTGGAATTCTGGGTGCGGTGGGCGGAGTAGCGGATCAGCCCGGACTTTTCCCGAAACGGCTGACCTGAACAGGCCCCCTTCTGATCGCTTCCCGCAGTTCTCCGAGCAATCTCGCCGAATCGCCCAACGCGGCAGCGACCGCGGCGGCCACGATGTCCTCTTCCATCTCCACGGAAAAGGGGAGGCGGCCGATCTGGTCGGGCGTGTGGGCGTCGGAGTCGGAGATGACGGGATAGTCGCGGCAGAGGGAGCGCGGGGGATCCCATACTGATTCCACGGCGTCGTAGGGGCCTTCGGGAAGGAAGCCGAGCTGGCTGCCGACCGAATAACTCTGGCGGTCGACGTGCGCGGGGATGACCAGGGCGCCGCGGCGCGCGCCTTCGCGGGCCAGTTCGTCGAAGCTGATCGGCAGCGCGGCGCCGAGCCATTTTTCCGGCATGTCGATGATGTTCTCTTGCTCGTCAACCGCGACCTGGTCGCCCAGGAGGGCGGGATCGTAGGGAAGCGCGGGAAGGATATCGTATAACGTACGGCTGAAATCCAGCGCCTCGTCCGGGCTCGCGAAGAGGATGAGGAGGTGCGCTTCCTCCACCGAATTGAGTTCCATGCCGAACAGGGGTGCTATGCCGCATTCCGCGCAGGCGGCGGCGAATGCCGGGCAGTTGAGGGCCGAATTGTGGTCGGTCAGGCCCAGGACGCGGATGCCGCGCGCGCGCGCGCGGGCGGCCATGGCGCGCGGCGACATTTCCAGCGAGGCGCAGGGGCTGAGGCAGGAGTGATTGTGCAGGTCGACGGTGATGGTGCCGCGCATGCGCGTCCGCGCTTCCGGCTGCCTGTGCGTTATGCGCTTCGCAGCGCGGACCAGAGGAGGCCGGAGACCTCGAACTGGCTGGCGGAGGTGCAGGCGATGCCGATGCCCTCGTCGCGCGCGGCCTGGGCCATTTCGGGCGGGATTTCGCGCGCGTTGCAGATGACGACCGCCGCGATGCCGACCAGACTGGCGACGGCGACGGTATTGCGGTGCGCCTGGATCGTGATCAGGGCGTCGCCTGATTTGGCGTTGGCCATGACGTCTGACAGCAGGTCCGAGGTGTAGCCGCCCGAAATTCCGCGGACGGCGGGAACGGCGATCGACGCGCCCGGGGGCAGCGCGGACACGAGGGTTTCGAGGGTCATTTCGGGGCCTCCCATGTGAGCCTTGCGACGACTTTGGTGCCCTTTCCGGGGGCCGATTCTATGCTGAAGCGATCGGAGACGCGCTTGACATTGGGCAGTCCCATGCCGGCGCCGAAGCCGAGCGAACGCACCCATTCCGTGGCGGTGGAAAAACCTTCGCGCATCGCGGCCTCGACATCGGCGATGCCGGGACCTTCGTCCACCGCCTCAACCTCGACACAGGTGGGGCAGACGCGCATGACGAGCCTGCCGCCGACCGAATGGATCACCTGGTTCAGTTCGAGTTCGTAGGAGGCCACCGCGACGCGGCGGATGAAGGCGGGATCGAGGTTCTTGGCGGCGAGGGCGCGCTTGAAGGCGGCGCTGGCGGTGCCGGCCTTGGAAAAATCGTTGGGCGTGACGGAGAAACTGATTTCCTCGACCACGGGATTTTCGCGCGGGGCGTTCTGCGCGAGCGAGCGTTCGAGCTTGGCGATTTCTTCGTTCATGGACATGAGGAGCGAGCGGACGATGTCCGAGGCGGTGATGATGCCGACCAGGGCGCCGTTCTTGTTCAGGACGGGGAAGCGGCCGAATTTGTAGCGGTCGAAATAGGTGATGGCGAAGGAGAGCGGCATGTCGTCTTCCAGCGAGATGACGGTGGCGCTCATCAGGGCGGAGGCGCTTTCCCCGATCCGGCCCGAATCGAGGGCGGCGATGATGTCGCCTATGGCCACCAGGCCCACCAGGCGCCCGTTGTCCAGCACCGGGACGCCGGTAATGTTGTGGTCGCGCATGAGGTACTGGATGCTGCGCATGCTGTCGGAGGCCGAGGCGGTGACCACGGAGGGCGACATGGCGTCGCGCACGCGGAGGCGGTAGATGAGTTCGAGCACCGCCTGCGGACCGGAATCGGTGTTGATGGGCACTGGATTCATGCCGACAGTATGCCGTAAACTTTCGGAGTACGAAAGTGAGGTCCCTCATATGATCAGGCTACGCGGCATCACGAAACGGTATGGCGGCAGCGCGTCCAACGCGGTGGACGCCCTCGATCTGGAAATTCCGGACGGCGTGATTTTCGGTTTCCTGGGACCCAACGGCGCGGGCAAGACGACGACGATCAAGATTCTTTCGGGCGCGCTGGAACCCGACGCCGGCACGGTGGAAATCGACGGCATCGGCATGGCGGCCGAACCGCTGCGCGCCAAGGCGCGGCTGGGCATGGTGGGCGACAATCCGGAATTGTTCAACCGGCTGAAGGCGCACGAATACCTGAATTTCGTGGCGGACGTGTTCCGCGTGCCGTCGGACGCGCGCCGGGCCCGGGTGGCGGCGCTGTCGGAACGCTTCGGGATCGCGGACGTGCTGGGCTCCTCTATCGGGAGTTTTTCGCGCGGCATGAAGCAGAAGCTGTGCGTGGTGGGCAGCCTGCTGCCGGATCCGCACAACTGGGTGCTGGACGAGCCGATGGTGGGCCTGGATCCGCAGGCTGCCTTCGACCTGAAGGAAACGATGCGCGAACGCGCCGCGGCCGGGAAATGCGTGTTTTTTTCCACGCACGTGATGGAAGTGGCGGAAAAAGTCTGCGACCGGATCGCGGTGATCGGCCGCGGTTCGGTGCTGTTTTCGGGCACGCTGGAGGAGCTGCGCGAATCGCGGCAGCGCGCGGGCGGGAACGGGCTGGGCGGCAGTCTCGAGGAGCTTTTCCTGGAGCTGGTCGACGACGGGAACGGAAAATGAGGGTAGGGACGAAGGCGCCGCGGAGCCCTTTCGCGAGCCTGGCGCTGATGTACCTGCGGTCGATGTTCGGATTTTCGGTGCCGACGCGCGCGGAATTGCGCGATCCGAAAAAGCTGGCCAAGACGGCGGGCGTGGTGGTGCTGGCGATATTCCTGGTGGCCGACATGGGCTTCCTGTTCGGCATGACCAACATGAACCTGTACCGCGCGCTGAAATCCGCGGGCTTGCAGGAACTGCTCCTGCTGAACGCGGCGTCGAGCTCGGCGGTGATGGTGCTGCTGCTGTCGTTCATCACCGCGCTATCCACCTGGTCGATGTCGGCGATGGAGGCGGGCTTCCTTTCCATGCCGATTCCGCCGTCGCGCCTGCTGGGCGCCAAAATGCTGATGATCTACGCGTCCAACGCGCTGTTCGCCCTGTTCATGATGGCGATCGCCGCGGCGGTGTACGGTTGGGGCGAGCGGCCGCCAGCCCTCTTCTACCTGTACGCGCTGGTGTCGGCGGTGGCGTTGCCGATGCTGCCGGTGGCCGTGTCGTACATCGCGCTGGTTCCGCTGATGTCGGCGGCGAAGGTGCTGCGCAGCCGCACCGCCCTGCTGTACGCGGGCGGCATCCTGGGGCTGGCCGCGGCGCTGGGGTTCAACATGTACTTGCAGCGCGCGGTGGCGTCGGTGACCGATCCGGCATGGCTGCGCGACCATTACGCGGGCCCGGATTCGGTGATTTCCAGGATAGGCTCGGCCTGGCCGCCCTCGTGGCTGGCCTGGAAGGCGATGGCCGGATCGCGCAACGCGATGGGCGCCCTGTACGCCCTGGCGAACCTGGCGCTGGGGCTGGCGGCGGGCGCGGGAACGGCGGCGCTGTTCGGCCGCGCCTACGGGCGCAGCGTGGCGGGCTTCGGAGAGACCACCCTGTCGCGCGCCGCCCCGACGGGCGAATTCATGGGAAGGACCTTCGCCGCGCGGCCTGCCTTCGTGTCGCTGCTGGCGCGGGAATTCCGGACGATGAACCGCGAACCCATGTATTTCCTGAACGGGCCCCTGGTGCCGGTGCTGATGCCCGTGATCCTCGCGGTCACCTATATCGTGCAGCGGTCGGAATTCGACACGCTGATCGCGCAGATGGGGCCGCTGGCGGAGGGGCCCATCGCCTACCTGGCCTGCGCCGCGCTGGGCGCCTTCCTGGGATCGAGCACGAGCATCGCGTGCACGGCGGTGTCGCGCGACGCGAAGGCGCTGGCCTGGCTGCGGTCGCTGCCGGTGGACCCGCTGGAACTCATGGGAGCCAAGTACGCGCATGCCGAACTGTTCGCGGTGTTCGGCGCCGCGGTGGGCGCGCTGGCGGGGGGCCTGGCGCTGGGGCTGACGGCATTCGACATGGCGCTGGCTTTCGCATTGGCCCTGGTGGCTGCCTCGGTATTCAACCTGGCCGGCCTGTGGATGGACACCGCCTGGCCGCGCCTGCGCTGGGACAATCCGATCGTCGCGCTGAAGCAGAACCCGAACGCGGTGTTCCAGATCCTGGGCGCGATGGCGATCCTGGGCGGTTGCGGCGTCCTGGCGGGCAAGCTTGAGCTGCCGCGCTACGGCTATGCGGCGCTGTTCGGCGGCCTGTTCGCCGCGGCGATCGCGGTGCTCGGGGCCGCGTACCCGGCTTTCGCGCGCCGGCGCATACGGCGCTGGGAAGCCTAGGGGGACTGGCGCCAGCCAGCCTGTGGCTCGGCTCAGCCGGCCCGGTACTCCACCCAGCGCACGCGGCCCGCGCGCACCGCGTCGCGCAGGCTGCGCTCGACCCGGGAAAGCGACGCCTCGCCGGTTTTAACCTCGATAAAAAGGACTTCGTCGATCACGCCAGAACCGGAAGAGGCGCCGGGAAAGGCGACAAAATCCACGGGTTTGCCGACAAAGCGCGCGTCGCCCGGATCGCAGGGAAATCCTGGCAGCAGGGGCGCGACCTGTTCGGCGAGCTGGCCGCCGATGACCGCGCGCGAGCGGCGCACGGCGTCGTCGCGCTCAGCCTGAAGGCGTCCGGGCAAGTCGCGCTCGGCCTCGAGCCTGCCCGAGCGGCGCCCGAGGGCCAGGCCGATCCAGAGCCCGGCGATGAAAAGAAGGATGACGGCCGCGACGATCGCGACCGGGAATATGCCCACCTGCACCATGATTCCGGAGCGTAGCGCAGAAGCCCCCGAATTCCTATACTGGATGCATGCCATCGCCGCATCCAAACCGTCCGCGCCCGGGCGCCGCCTCGCTGCTTCCCGCGCACCCCGCCGACCTGGCCGCGCGCCGCCTGAAGCCCGGCGACCTGGACGTCATCATCGTCACCGGCGACTGCTACGTGGACCATTCCTCCTTCGGCGCGGCCATCATAGGGCGCGTGCTGGAGTCCGAAGGCTGGCGCGTGGGCATCCTTTCGCGTCCCGACCCCGACGATGTCGAGGCATTCCGCCTCCTGGGCGCGCCCCGCGTCGCGTGGATGGTCACCTCGGGCGCGGTGGATTCGATGGTGTCGTCCTATACCGCCAACAGGAAAATCCGTTCGGAGGACGATTACGCGCCCGGCGGAAAGCGCGAACTCTGCCTGCGCGCCGACGGCGCGATCGGCCCCGGCATCGCGGGCCGCAGGAACGCCCGCCCCGACCGCGCCGTCATCGCGTACTCCGGCATGTGCCGCCGCGCCGCCAAGGGCGTACCCGTGGTCGTAGGCGGCATCGAGGCCTCGCTGCGCAGGCTGTCCCACTACGATTACTGGTCGGACACGGTGCGCAAGTCCGTCCTGCTGGATTCCAAGGCCGACATCCTGGTGTACGGCATGGGCGAGCGCGCGGTCGCGGAGATCATGTCCAGGTTCAGGGCCGCGCGCGATGCCGCGCCCCATGGCGATGACGGATCGCATATCGCGTCATGCGATCTGCGCGGCATCCGCGGCACCGTGTGGGCGGGCGCCGCGGCCGACTTCCCGACGCCTGACGCTTTCGGCCCGGGCAAGACTCTCGTCCTGCCTTCCTGGGAGGAAATTTCCCCCGACGACGATGCCGGCCGCCGCGCCTTCGCCGAATCGTTCATGGTCCAGTACCGCAATACCGACCCCTGGATGGCGGCCCGCCTGGTCGAGCGCGCGGGCGAGAGGATCGTCGCGCAGGAGCCCGCCGCATATCCGCTGGAACGCGCGGAGCTCGACCGCGTGTACGCCCTGCCCTTCGCGCGCGCCTGGCATCCCATGTACGACGCGCACGGCGGCGTGCCCGCCTTCTCCGAGGTGAAATTCTCGCTCCTGTCGTCGCGCGGCTGCTTCGGCGCCTGCTCGTTCTGCTCGCTCACCTTCCACCAGGGCCGCAAGGTTATTTCCCGGTCGCGCGAATCCATCATCGACGAGGCGGAAAAAATAATCGCGATGCGCGATTTCAAGGGCTACATCCACGATGTGGGCGGACCCACCGCCAATTTCCGCATCGCCGCCTGCGAAAAGATGGACAAGACGGGAGCCTGCGCCGACCGGCGCTGCCTGTCGCCCGAGCCCTGCGCCAACCTGCGCCCCGACCACCGCGAATACGTCGCCCTGCTGCGCGACCTGCGCCGCCTGCCCGGCGTGAAGCGCGTCTTCGTGAGATCAGGCGTGCGCTTCGACTACGCGATGCTGGATCCTGATGACAGCTTTATCCGCGAACTTGCGGCGCACCACGTGTCCGGGCTGCTGAAGGTGGCGCCCGAGCACGCCTCGGACCGCGTGCTGCTGCTGATGGGCAAGCCGCCGCACCGCGTGTTCGACGCCTTCGCGAAAAAATACCGAGCGGTCAGCGAATCGGCGGGCAGGACGCAGTACCTGGTGCCGTATTTCATCTCGGCGCACCCGGGTTCGGGACTGAAGGAAGCGGTGGAGCTGGCCGAGTACCTGCGCGATTCCGGCATGCGGCCGGAGCAGGCGCAGGACTTCTATCCCACGCCGGGCACGCTGTCCACGGCGATGTGGCGCTGCGGGTTCGACCCGCGCGACGGCAAGCCCGTGCATGTCGCCAGGGGCGACCGCGAGCGCGGCATGCAGCGCGCGCTGATGCAGTACTGGGCGCCGGAAAACCGCGCCGCCGTGAAGGAAGCCCTGAAGGCCGCGGGCCGCGCCGATCTCATAGGCACCGATCCGCGCTGCCTCGTGCGTTAGGCGACCCGATCGCATCACGCGATCGGAACGCGCCCCTCGCGCTCGTCCAGCAGGCGCGGCACGATCGCGCCCGCGCTCATTTCGGACAGGCGCGCCTCGAAACTCGCGCGCGCGGCGGCGGGAATTTCCAGCACGAGCGATACGGTTTCCGCGAAGGTTTCGTCCAGGATGGCGGCGCCCGCCTCGGCGGCGAGGCGGCGCAGGGGGTCCAGGTAATGGTAGGGGAGGTCGGCGGCGAGGCGGGCGACGAGCCGCAGTTCGGCGCGGCCGCAGACCGACAGCGCGGCCTTGCCCGCCTCGGAATACGCCTTCACCAGGCCGCCGCTGCCCAGCAGGGTGCCGCCGAAATAGCGCGTCACCACCACCACGGCGTCGGTCAGGCCGGAGCCGCGCAGCACCGCCAGCAGCGGCTTGCCGGAGGTGCCCGAAGGCTCGCCGTCGTCGGAGCAGAATTCCAGGCGCGATTTCGCGCCTCCGATGACGAAGGCCGGCACGTTATGCGTCGCGTCGGGAAATTCCGCGCGGATGCGCGCGATGAATTCCCGCGCCGCCGCGGCGGAACCCGCGTGATCGATGCTCGCGATGAACCTCGAATTCACCACGCGGATTTCCGCGCGCGCGGGCCCCGCGGGCACGATGCGCGCGACCGCGGCAGCCGCGACCGCGGCAGCCGCATCCGCGGCAGCCGCCGGGCCCGTCACCGCGGCGCCAGCCACCGCGTTCGCGGTGGCTTTCAGGAAATCGTCTCCACGCGGATCATGTTGGTGGTGCCCTTGCGCGCCAGCGGCAGGCCCGCCACGATCACGATGCGGTCGCCCGGCTGCAGGGCGCCGTCCGCCTTGCAGATGCCGACCGCCTCGTCCACCACCGCATCCAGGCGCTCGCCGCGGCCGGAATGCAGGAACGGCGTCACGCCCCAGTTCAGCGCCATCTGGTTGTACAGCACCGGGTCGCTCATGAAGGCGAAAATGGGCATGCGGGGCCGCAGCCGGGAAATCAGGCGCGCGGCCTTGCCGGTTTCCGTCAGCACCAGGATCGCCTTCGCGCCGCACTGGTAGGCCACCGACACCGCGTTGTACGACATGATCGCCTGCACGTCGCCCGAGCGCACCTGCGGCGGCACGTCCTCGTGGAAGGCCACGTAGTCGAAATCGCGCTCGACCTCGTCGATGATGGCGTGCATCGTGCGCACCACCTGTTCGGGATATTTTCCGATGGCGGTCTCGCCGGACAGCATCACCGCGCTCGTGGAATCGAAGCAGGCGTTGGCCACGTCGCTCGCCTCGGCGCGCGTGGGCATGGGGCTTTCCATCATCGATTCGAGCATCTGCGTGGCCGTGATCACCGGCTTGGCGGACAGGTAGCCCTGGCGGATCAGGCGCTTCTGCGCGATGGGCACTGTCTCGATGGCCATCTCCACGCCCAGGTCGCCGCGCGCCACCATGATGCCGTCGGCTTCGCGCACGATTTCGTCGATGTTCGCAAGGCCCCGCGCGGACTCGATCTTGGCGATCAGCTTGGCCGCGGGCTTGCGTCCGGATTTGGTGCGCGTCCGCTGCACCAGCCTGAGCACCTCCTCGATGTCCGCCGCGCAGCGCACGAAGGACAGCGCGATGTACTCCACGTCGTTCGACGCCGCCCAGGCGATGTCGGAAATATCCTTGTCGGAAAGGAAGGGAATCGGATAATCCACGCCCGGAATGGTCAGGTGCGCCTTCGCGCGCAGGTTGCCCGCGTTGCCGATGCGCACCGTGATGCGCCCCTCGGACTTCGCGACGACCGATCCGGCGAAATAGCCGTCCATCAGGACGATGCGCTGGCCCATCGCGCAGATGTGGTCGATTTCGGGCAGGTTGGTGTACACCAGGTTCGGTTCGGGCGATTCGAGCGCGTCGATGCCCTCGGCGGGCCTGGATTCTATGACCAGCTCGAAGCCGGGTTCCACGGCGATGGGCCGCCGGTAGCCGTACATGCGCAGCGCCGGCCCCTTGATGTCCGCCATCACCGCCACGGGCCGTCCGAGCTCGGCGCGGGCTTCGCGCACCATGGCCAGCGCGGCCTCGGCCTCGGGGCCGGACTTGTGCGAAAAATTCAGGCGGAACACGTCCACCCCTTCGCGGATCAGGGCGCGGATCATATCGGGATTTTCGGTCGCGGGACCGAGGGTGGCGATTATCTTGGTTCGTTTGTCGGAAATGGGCATGGCGGCCTCCTCGCGCAGCCTTACGATATACATTTCGGCCGGAAATGTCTGCCGGGCGCCGGCGCACCGGGTTGTCGCGGCGCATTGACGCGGCGTGTCCGATGGCATATGATTTATATGAACACTTGCTCATATATTCATATATCGAGAGCAAGCCAAGGAGCGGTCATGGACGACACCCCCCTCTGTTCGTGCCAGGTGGTGCATGCCGACCGGGTCGAGCGCGCCCGCGGGCGCGAAAGGTCCGAGCGCGACCGGGACCGCATCGCCACCCTGTTCAGAATGCTGGGCGACCCCACTCGCCTGCGCATCCTGTACGCGCTCTCAGGCGACGAACTGTGCGTCTGCGACCTGGGCGGCGCCCTGGCCCTGAGCCAGTCGGCCGCCAGCCACCAGCTTGCCACATTGCGCGCCGCGGGCCTGGTAAAGCCGCGGCGGGAAGGAAAGATCGTGTATTACTCGCTCGACGACGACCATGTGCGGACCCTGCTCGCCCTGGGCGCGGAACACTCGGCGGAGCTCCGCCCATGAGTGCCGCGGGCGCGCGCCGCCTCCCCCCGATCCGGAAAATCCCGCGCTGGGTGCTCCGCAACCTGGCTTCCTTCGCGGTCGCGGGCATCCTGGTCGCCCTGGCCCTGGCCTTCGGCGAACCGCCCGCGCAGGGGGGCCTGTTCGCCTTCGCCTTACCGGTCGAGCTCCCGGCGCCCGCAGCCCCCTCGACCCGGAACATCCTGTTCATCGCCCTTTTCGGCGCGGCCTACCTCGTATCGGGCTGGAACGTCCTCTCGGGCGCCGCGCGGCACATCCGCCACGGCCAGGTGTTCGACGAACTTTTCCTCATGTCGCTCGCCACGATCGGCGCCTTCGCCATCGGCGAGTTCGAGGAAGCCCTGGGCGTCATGGTGTTCTACAAGATCGGCGAAATGCTGCAGGAAGGCGCCCAGGCGCGCAGCCGGGCATCGATCCGCGCGCTCCTGGACCTGCGCCCCGACACCGTGCGCGTGCGCGCCGCCGATGGTTCCGGATGGAGGGATATCGACCCCGCGCTGGTGCAGGTCGGCGCGGAATTCCGCGTGCTGCCCGGCGAGCGCCTGGGCCTGGACGGCGTCATCGTGTCCGGCGAAAGCGCGCTGGACACCTCGGCCATCACCGGCGAACCGAAGCCGCGCGCGGGCAGTGCCGGCGGCGAGGTCATGGCGGGCTTCATCGCGCTGGACGGCGCCCTGGTCGTGCGGTCCACGAAGCCCTCTTCCGAAAGCCAGATTTCGCGCATCATGGCCATGGTCGAGGACGCCTCGACCCGGAAGGCCCGGATCGAGGGTCTGGTGACGCGCTGGGCCCCCGCCTACACGCGCTTTGTGGTGTTCGCGGCGGCGGCGATCGCCTTCCTGCCGCCCCTCTTGCTGCCGGGCCAGGCGCTTTCCGTGTGGCTGTACCGCGCCCTGGTGATGCTGGTGATTTCCTGCCCCTGCGCCCTGGTGGTCAGCGTGCCGCTGGGCTATTTCGGCGGCCTGGGCGGCGCGGCGCGACGCGGCATCCTGCTGAAGGGTTCGTCGGTGATGGACGCCCTGGCCCGCGCGGGCACCGTGGTGTTCGACAAGACAGGCACCCTGACCGACGGGCGCTACCGCGTGCGATCCCTGCATCCCGAGCACCCGGCCACCGGGCACGACCTGGTTGCCGCCGCCGCCGCGGTGGAATCAGGCTCGCGTCATCCGCTGGCGGCCGCGGTGATCGCGGCCCATGATGAATTCCACGAATTCCACGCAGGCGATTCCCGCGCCTGCATCGAGGGCGATACCGCCGGCGCGCCCTCCGCCGCGCACGGCAGGGAATATGCCGGCGAAGGCGTCACGCTCGGCGGCCCGGGCGGTAACGGCCCCGTCCGGATCGCCGCGGGCAACCACAAGCTCATGCGCAGGCTGGGCATCGCCCTGCCCGACCACGCGCGCGCAGGCGCTGGCGCCACAGGCTCTGGCGCCTCAGGCTCTGGCGCCTCGGGCGAACTCTTCGTGGCGCGCGACGGTGCCTATCTGGGTTCCATCCGCGTCGGCGACGCGCTGAAGCCCGATTCCGCCGACAGCGTGCGCAGCCTGCGCGGACTGGGCGTGGCGCGCGTCGTCATGCTCTCAGGCGACGCCGAGGCTCCGGCCCGCGCCGCCGCGGCCGAGGCCGGCGTCGACGAAGTGCACGCAAGCCTTCTTCCCGAGGACAAGCTGCGGATACTGGAGGAAATCATGCGCGGCGCCGAACCCGGGCGCACCACCCTCTTCGTCGGCGACGGCATCAACGACGCGCCGGTCCTGGCGCGGGCGGACGCCGGCATCGCCATGGGCTCCGGCGCCGACGCCGCGGTGGAAACCGCCGACGCCGTCATCCTGACCGGCGAACCTTCGCGCGTGGCCGAGGCCATCGCCCGTTCGCGCGCCACGCGCAGGATCGTGCTGCAGAACGTGGCCTTCGCGCTGTCGTTCAAGGCCGTCGTGCTCGGCCTGGGCGCCGCGGGCATCGCGGGCATGTGGTCCGCCGTGGTCGCCGACGTGGGCGTGGCCCTGCTGGCCACGGCCAACTCGCTGCGGGCCATGCGGTAGGCGCCATGCCGGGAGCCGCGTGTCACGCTAACCGGTCGTAGTTTCCGAGAAGGAATTCCCTCAGCGACAGGTGCCGGATTCCGCGATAATCCTCGCGGATGGGATCCATGCTCACGACGAGTTTGGGCCACGCATCGTTCATCGCGAGGAGCGCCCCGAACTCGCGCTCGCGCGTCCGCGCATCCGCGAGCAGGTAGCTGGCCTGGACATAGAGGCGTCGGCCGTCGCGTTCCGCCGCGAAATCGACCTCGCGATCGCCTACCCTCCCGGTCTTCACGGTCCAACCATCGGTTTCGAGGCGAAGGAATACCGCGTTTTCGACGATTTTACCGATGTCGGTCATGTCGAAGCCCCGGATGCGGGTCCACAATCCGAGATCCCCGAAATACCATTTGCCCGGGCCTTCGAGAATCGGTTTCCCGCTCAATCCGAGCGTCTTCACGCGGCTCAAGGCGAAGCAATCCTCGAGGTGCGACAGATAGTCGAGAATAGCCTGCGGCGAAACCTCGACCCCCTTCGATTTGAGGAAATTGGCGATATTCCGCGCCGATGAAGGACTGCCGACCGAATCGGCCATATATTCCACCACCCGCGCGAGCGTCGCGGGATTCCTGATTCCGTACCGCGTTACAACGTCCTTCAGGATGACGCTGTCGTACACGCCGCCAAGGTATTCCATCGTGGCATGCCCGTCGGGAGGCAGGAGGTGCAGGAACGGAAGGCCGCCGAAGCGCAGGTACCAGGCGAGCGATTCATCGGAATCCTCCCTGCCGTGGAAGGTGAGGAATTCATCATAGGAGAGCGGATGTACCCTGATTCCGACCGTGCGGCCCGCGAAGAGCGTGGCGATTTCGCCCGAGAGCAGGCGCGCGTTCGACCCGGTGACGTAGATGTCGTACCGTCCTTCGGCGGCCATGCTGCGGAGCGCGGTCGCGAAACCATCGATTTCCTGCGCCTCGTCGATGAACACCGACGCGGATCCGGTTCCGGCCCGCGTCCGGGCTTCGGCTTCCAGTGACGCACCGTCGGTGACTCCCTCCCACCGTGAACGCTCCTTGTCGATGAAAATCACTGGTACATCAGGAGCGGTCTGCGCCGCCCGGTCGGCCAGCATCCTGAGGACGCAGCTTTTCCCCACGCGGCGGAGCCCGGTGATCACTTTGATGAGCCGGGTACCGGCGAAGGGCGCGATCCGGTCCAGATAACGCGTGCGCGGAATGAGACGGATTCCATCCATGCTGTCCATTATAATGGATAAATGGCGCCGTGCAATGGTTTTGTCCATCATGGTGGACAAAATTCGGATCGAGCAGACATCCACCCCACCAACCCCCACCCTTGACCCGGGCCCCTGCGGAGATGCACCCTCGACATGAAAGACCATCACCAACCAAGACCACCAACGGAGACCACCATGGGCAAAAATCCTGTCGCGAACGGCGTCTGGCCGACGATGATCACCCCCTACACTCCCTCGAACGAAATCGACGAAGCCACCCTGGCCAAGCAGATCGACTGGTACGTGCAGCGCGGCGTGGCGGGCCTGTTCGCGGTCTGCCAGTCCAGCGAAATGTTTTTCCTCAGCCAGCGCGAACGCGTGGACCTGGCAAAAGCCTGCGTGAAATTCTCGGGCGGGCGCGCGCCCGTCCTCGCCTCGGGCCACGTGTCGGAAACCATCCGCGACCAGATCGACGAGCTGAACGCGATGGCCGACACCGGCGTGGTCGCCGTGGTCCTCATCACCAACCGGCTGGCGGGCAAGCACGAGGACGACGACGTATTCATCCGCAACCTGGAAAAGGTGCTGAAGGGCGTGCGCGCCGACATGCCGCTCGGATTCTACGAATGCCCCTACCCCTACAAGCGCCTGGTCAGCCCGCGCGTGATGAAATTCGCGCTGGAATCCGGCCGCTTCGCGTTCCTGAAGGACACCAGCTGTTCGCGCGAAAATATCCGCGCCAAGCTGGAACTGGCGCGCGGTAGCGAATTCAAGCTGTTCAACGCCAACGCGGCCACGTTGCTCGATTCGCTGAAGATGGGCGGCGCGGGCTACTCGGGCGTCATGGCCAATTTCCATCCGGAGCTGTACGTGCGGCTCTGCCGCCATTGGTCGGAGGATGCGGCCGCGGCGCAGCGCCTGCAGGACTTCATCGGGTTCGCCTCGACGATAGAAAACCAGGTCTATCCGGTGAACGCGATGTACGCCATGCAGCTGGCCGGCATACCCTTCCAGCTCAAGAGCAGGCGCGTGGACGCGGCCACCTTCACCGAGGCCAACCGCCTGGAAATCGAGCAGATGATGCGGATTTCCGCGGAGTGGTCGGCCAGGTATCCTGGCTGATCAGGATCCCGGCGCCGTGTCCAGGTACGCGGCGAGCGCCATGACGGCCGACCCGAACGCGAGGTCGGCCGTTTTCATTTCGCCGCGCGGCACCCACCTAAGGCCAGCCGCCTCGTCCGGATCGGCGCGGAACCATGCGCGCGCGCCGGGCGGCAGGCGCAGCGAGAAAAAGAGGTCGCAGGTGGCGTAGGGTACGCCGCGGTATTCGTAGAGGTTCGGCCAGCTGCCGACAAATCGGAGGCGCGACGCCCAGTCTTCGGCGGAGCCCGCCCGGCCCGGCGCTTCGGCTGCGGGCGGCCAGCCGACCTCCTCGCGGCACTCGCGGATGGCGGCGTCCTCGGCGCGCTCGCCCGGATCGATGAAGCCTCCCGGCAGGGCGAGCCTGCCCTTCGCGGGATCCTTCGCGCGCAGCAGGAAGAGGATGGCGCCGCCCGATTCGATGATGACACCCGCCGCGGCCGCAACGTTGTGAAAGTAGTCGAAACCGCAGTCCGGGCAGCGCCAGTGCCTCCCGCCCTCGAACCGGATCCCGGGGTCGCCGCAGGACGGGCAGCGCGCGAACGCCTTGCCCGCGCGTTCCATCGCGGCGGATGCCGCCTTCGCATCGATCGTCATGCGTGACAACATACCATAAAATCCGTACTATTCATGCACGGACATGAGCGACCAACCAAGCGGCGCCGGCGCGGCGCCCGAAACGCAGGCACCCGAACCGCAGGAACCGCGGGTTCCGAAACCCCTCTCCGAAGCGGCCGCGCGCAACGCGCGGTTCCGCGCCGTCGCGCGCCAGGCCCCCGAGGCGCCCGGCGTCTACCTCATGCGCGACTCAGGCGGCACCATCATCTACGTCGGCAAGGCCAAGGTCCTGAAAAACCGGCTGCTGTCGTATTTTTCCGGCAAGAAGGACGTAAAGACCCGGCACCTGGTCGCCCGGGTCGAAAGCATCGAATGGGTCCTGGCCGGCAGCGAGTACGACGCGCTCCTGATCGAAAACAATTTCATCAAGGAACACTCGCCGCGCTACAACATCAACCTGAAGGACGGCAAGACCTACCCGTCCATCCGCATCACCGCGGACGAATATCCGCGCGTGTTCCGCACGCGGCGCATCATCCACGACGGCAGCGAATATTTCGGCCCCTTCCCCAGCGCCGAAATCATCGACGTGTACCTCGAGCTCATAAAGCGCCTCTTTCCGTTGCGCCGCTGCGTCACGATGAAAAAGCGCGAGCAGCCCTGCATGTACTACCACATCGGGCGCTGCCCCGGCCCCTGCGCGGGTCGCATAACGCACGAGGCGTACATGGAGCGCGTCGCGGAAATCCGCAAGCTCCTCTCCGGCAAGACCAGATCGCTCATCGCGGACCTTCAGCGCCGCATGGACGCGGCCGCGCGCGAATTCCGGTTCGAGGAAGCGGCGGGCCTGCGCGACGCGATCCGCGCGGTGGAGCAGTTCGAGGGCAGATCCAAGGCCGTGGATTTCGACCCCGCCGCGCGCGACTACGTGGCCTGGGCCGCCGACGGCGACCTGATCGCCTTCGTGGTGTTCCAGATGCGCGAGGGCAAGCTGACCGGCCGCGACAGCTACCGCTCCGAATACCATTCGGGCGAGGACGAGGCGATACAGAATTTCCTGGTGGAATATTACGGCCAGGACCGCACCGTGCCCCCCACGATATTCCTGATGAAGCCGCTGGACACCGGCGCGGTGGGCGACTGGCTGGACCGCGACCGGGGCGCGCGCGCCTCGTTCGCGGTCCCGTCGGACTCGCGGCACGGCGCGGCGATGAACATGGCCGCGCAGAACGCGCGCGAGGAACTGATCAAGCGCCGCCGCGAAATCGGCGACATCCCCGCGCTCATCGACCTGCGCCGCATCCTCGGCCTGCAGGCCCTGCCCGCGCGGATCGAGGGTTTCGATATCGCGCAGCTATCGGGGCGCGACACGGTGGCCTCGCTGGTCAGTTTCCGCAACGGCGTGCCCGACCGAAAGAATTACCGGCACTTCCGCATAAAAAGCCTGGAGGGCCGCATCGACGATTTCGGCGCGGTGCGCGAGGCCGTGGCGCGCCGCTATACGCGCCTGATAAACGAAGAGGCGGAGTTGCCCGACCTGATCCTGATCGACGGCGGCGCCGGACAGGTGTCGGCGGCCCGGGAAATCCTCGATACCCTGGGCCTGGACTGCGACCTGGCGGGCCTGGCCAAGCGCAACGAGGAAATCTGGCTGCCCGGCCGCGACGAACCCATCGTCCTGCCCAAGGATTCGCCTGCCCTGCGCGTGCTGGTGGCCGTGCGCGACGAAACGCACCGCTTCGCCACGGGCCTGTCGCGCACCCTGCGCTCCGAGCGCCTCTCCTTCGGCGTGCTTGAGGATATCAAGGGCGTCGGCCCCGCGCGCGCGAAAAAGATCATGCGGACCTTCGGATCGCTCGACCTGGTGGCCCGCGCCGACGCGGAGGACATCGCCCGCGCAGGCGGCATGCCGCTTGCGGTGGCGCGCGCCGTCAAGGACGCCCTCGGCCGGTGAACCTCGTTGCGCAGCCCGCGCCCCGCCGGTATAGTAAGCCTCGATTCACACCCCTCCATATAAGGAGAATGACATGGACAAATCCGCCCTCGGCGCCATCGCGCTCTCGGTCCGATCCCTCTCGATGGACGCCATCCAGAAAGCCAATTCCGGCCACCCCGGCCTGCCGATGGGCGCCGCGGAGCTCGGCGCCTACCTCTACGGCGAACAGATGAAGTACGACCCGACCGACCCCGCCTGGATCGACCGCGACCGCTTCGTGCTCTCCGCCGGCCACGGCTCGATGTTCCTCTACTCCCTGCTGCACATGGCGGGCTTCGCCGTTCCGATGGACCACATCAAGAACTTCCGCCAGATCGGATCCATCTGCGCCGGCCACCCCGAGTACGGCCTAACCCCCGGCGTCGATGCCACCGGCGGCCCCCTGGGCCAGGGCGTCGCGATGGCGGTCGGCATGGCCATCGCCGAGCGCATGATGGCGGCCAAGTTCAACACCGCCGCCCACATGATCGTGGACCACTATACCTACACCCTGGTCGGCGACGGCTGCCTCATGGAAGGCGTCGCCTCCGAAGCCTGCTCGCTGGCCGGCCACCTCGGCCTGGGCAAGCTGATCGCCTACTACGACTCCAACGCCATCACCATAGACGGCAACACCTCGATCGCCTTCACCGAGGATGTCGCCAAAAGGTTCGAGGCCTACGGCTGGCAGGTCCTGCACGGCGACATGTACGACCTGGACGGCATCGCCGCGCTGACCGCCAAGGCCAAAGCCGACAGCGCGCGCCCCAGCCTGATCATCCTGAAGAGCGTCATCGGCAAGGGTTCGCCCAACAAGCAGGGCACCTCCGGCGTGCACGGCGCCGCCCTGGGCGAGGACGAAGTGCTCAAATCCAAGGCCCACCTGGGCATTCCCGAGGGCGCCTCGTACTGGGTCGCTCCCGAAGCCTACGCGCACTTCGAAAGGCGCCGCGCCGCGCTGGCCGCCGCCAAGGCCGCCTGGAACCGCACGTTCGAAGCATGGAAAGCCGCCAACCCCGCCCTGGCCGCCGAATACGCCGCGTGGCTCGCGGGCGACGCCTGCGCCACCCTCGACCTTCCCTCATTCGCCAAGGGCGACAAGGTGGCCACCCGCAACGCCTCCGGCAAGTGCCTGGCCGCGGTCTCCAGGGCCTGGACCAACCTCGTCGGCGGCTCGGCCGACCTGACCGGCCCCAACGTCACCCAGCTTCCCTCAGGCCAGGACGGCGCCCCCGTCGTGTTCAACAAGGACAACCCCAAGGGCCGCATGATCAACTTCGGCGTGCGCGAGCACGGCATGGCCGCCATCGCCAACGGCATGGCCCTGCATGGCGGCTTCAAGCCCTTTGTGGCCACCTTCCTCGTGTTCGCCGACTACCTGCGCCCCTCGCTGCGCCTCTCCGCCCTCATGAAGGTGCCGGTTGTCTACGTGCTCACGCACGACTCGATCTACATCGGCGAGGACGGCCCCACCCACCAGCCGGTCGAAGCCCTGGCATCCCTGCGCGCCATCCCGAACGTCCTCGTGCTGCGCCCCGCCGACGCCGAGGAAACCGCCGTCGCCTGGCGCCTGGCCATGGAGCGCAAGGACGGCCCCACCGTGCTGGCCCTTACCCGCCAGAACCTGCCCGTGCTTGAAAAGGACGACCCCGAATGGCCCTACACCATGGCCATGGGCGCCTACGTGCTGCGCAACACCCCGAAGGCGCCGGACGTCACCGTCCTGGCCACCGGTTCCGAGGTGTCGATGGCGCTGAAGGCCGCCGACCTGGCTGCCGCGAAAAAGCCCGGCCTGGCCGTGCGCGTCGTTTCGGTGGCCGACCGCGGCGCCTTCGCGCGCGCCCCGGCGCCCGTGCGCGACGCCATCCTTGCCCCGCCCGCCCGCACGGTGGTGGTCGAGGCCGCTTCCTCCCAGGGGTGGGAGCGCTTCGCCGCCCCCGAGAACATCCTGTCGGTGGACCGCTTCGGCGAATCGGGCCCCGGCGACGCCGTGGCCGCGCACCTGGGCTTTACCGCCGAGGCGCTGGCCGCGATCATCGCGCGCTGATTCCATGTCGAGGACGGGGCGGCTCCGCTGCGGCGGGGCCGCCCCTTTTTACGCCCCCGGTGTCGCCAACCAGCGCCAGCACCGTGTCGAGGACCGTCGGTATTCCGCCTCGGCTTTCAAACTCCCCCCGAATGCTGGGCCGGAGCTGACAACTGGGCGTACATCGGGTTGTACAGCGTGGTGTACCACAGGGTGTACGGCATCCTGTACATCGTCGCGTACATGAGCTTGTACACGCGGTTGTACAACCAGTCGTACAACTATAGGTACGTGGAGTCGTCAGGTCGCGCCCAGGGAACCAGGATGCTT
>CAYRXK010000009.1:16050-20667 GCA_964428265.1 uncultured Treponemataceae bacterium | reverse complement strand
GATGCGCGACGATCGCCGATGCGCGACGATCGCGGGCGGTGCCGCGCCCCCTCGTCCCGATGCCGTGTCGCCCTCAAGCCCCCAGCGTCGCGACCCAGCGCGCCAGGCCTCCCAGCAGCATGTCGATGGCCAGGGCCACCAGCACCAGTCCCATCAGGCGTTCGAGCGCCTCGAGCACGCGCAGGCCGAGCCACTCCTTCAGCTTCTGCGAAGCCAGGAATGCCACCGTGCTCACCGCCATCGCGATGGCCAGCGCCCCGATCCATTCGGGCATGCGCGCCGGATCGGACTTGCCCAGCAGCATCACCGTGGTCATCGCCGACGGCCCGGCAATCAGCGGAATGGCCACCGGCACGATAAAAGGCTCCGCGTCGGGCCGATCCTCGACCAGCCTGCCCCCGGAACCCGGAAACACCATGTTCAGCGCGATGAGGAAGAGCACGACACCGCCGGAAATCCTCAAAATTTCATCCGACAGGCCCAGCACCGACAGAAACCCCGCGCCGAACAGCATGAAAAAGAGCAGGGTCACGAAGGCGATGGCGCATTCGCGCAGGATCACGCGGCGGCGGCGCGAGGGCGGCACTTTTTCCATGGCGGCCACAAACACGGGTGTGTTGCCGAGGGGGTCCGTGATCAGGATGAGGAGCAGGGTGGCCGAGAGGAAGCTCTGGTTCATGGGGTTCTCCGCTGGTTTCGATCCCAGCATACCCGCCAGAGGCGTATCGCGACAGCCCGCCGATACCTCGAACTTTTACAAAGTCGATTGACAACTTGATAATAGTCGACTATTATCCTAACTGGATCCCTTACCAGAGGAGGACCGTTTTGGACCATCGCAACTACGCAGTCATGCGCGATTGGAACAAGGATTTCCCCGTCATCGAAAAAGGCGCGGGCATCTATCTGTACGACAAGGCGGGCAACAAATACATAGACGGTTCCGGCGGATCCTCGGTCTGCACCTCCATCGGGCACGGGGTCGAGGAAGTCACCGCGGCGATCCACGAACAGGGCAAGAAAATCTCCTACGCCCCCACCCACGCCTTTACCGGCGAAGCGGTCCTGAAGCTGGCGGAACGCATCGTGCACATGGCTCCCGGCAACCTGCGCGACAATTCGCGCGTGTGGTTTTCCTGCACGGGCACCGACTCGACCGACGACGCCGTCCGCCTCGCCCGCCAATATTGGGTCGAGAAGGGAAAAACCTCGAAATACCAGGTGATCACCCGCTGGCAGGCCTTCCACGGCAACAATATTGCGGTGGCGGGCTTTTCGGGCATCACGGCGCGGCGCAAGCTGTTCCAGCCCATGTTCGTCGAATCGCCGCACCTGCCGCCCGCCTACTGCTACCGCTGCCCCTATGAAAAGACGCACCCCTCCTGCGGGCTGCTCTGCGCGCGCGCCCTCGAAACCACCATCCGGCAGGTAGGCGCGGAAAACATCGCCGCCTTCATCGCCGAGCCCATGGTCGGCGCGGCGCTGGCCGCGGTGCCCGCTCCCGAAGGATATTTCCGCACGATCCGCGACATCTGCGATAAATACGAAGTGCTCTTCATCGCCGACGAGGTGATGACCGGCTGGGGCCGCACCGGCAAACCCTGGGCCATGGAACACTGGGGCGTGTCGCCGGACATCATCGCGACCGCCAAGGGCATGACCTCGGGCTACATCCCGATCGCCGCGACCCTCGCGCGCGACGATATCTGGGCGGTGCTGGAAAAGAACAATTCCCAGTTCCGCTCGGGCCACACGCTGAACGCCAACGTGGTCGCCGCCGCCGGAGCCCTGGCCGCGATCGATTTCATGGAGCGCAACAAGCTGACCGATAACGCCGCCGCCCGCGGGAAGCAGATGCGCGAAGGCCTTGAGCGCCTTGCCGCGAAGCACCCGATCATGGACCGGGTCAGCGGCCTGGGCCTGATGCTGGGCTTCGAGATCGTGCAGGACAAGGCCACGAAAAAGCCGTTCCCGAACTCGATGGGCCTGAGCAAGATGGTCGAAAAAGCGGCGCTTTCGCGCGGCCTGATCCTGTTCCCCTGCTCCGGCTGCGTGGACGGGGTCGACGGCAACATGATCATGTTCGGCCCGCCGCTTATCATCAGCGAAGCGCAGGTGGCGCAACTGCTGGACATCCTCGACGCCGCCATCGCCGATGTCGAGGCGCAGATCGAATCGAGGAGGAACGCAGGATGAGCGACGGCTACTTCCACAGGGTGCACCGGCATTCGCCGACGATGTTCTGGATCAACAACCCCACGCGCGAGGAAGCCAGGCTCGCCATCGCGCAGGGTGCCCTGGGCTGCACCAACAACCCGTCCTACAGCCACAAGATGCTGACCAACCCCTCGGAAGCCGCGCAGGCGCGGAAATTCCTGCAGGAGGCGGTGGCCGAGACCCGCGACGACGACGAGGCCGCGGCCATCTACCAGCGCAAGCTGGTCAAGCAGGTGCAGGAAATCTTCTATCCCCTCTGGGAAAAATCCAACGGCCTGCACGGCTACGTGAGCATCCAGGGCGATCCGGTGCACGAGCACGACCCGCAGGTCATCATCGACGAAGCCCGCAAGAACGGCGCGCTCGGCAAGAATATCGCGATCAAGATTCCCTGCACCGGCGCGGGCCTGAAGGCGATGGAAACCCTCATCCCCGAAGGCTACCCCATCAACGCGACCGAGATCATGTCGGTCGCGCAGGGCATCGAACTCTGCGAAATGTACCGCTCCATCAGCGCCAAGGCGCGGAAATCGCCGCCCATCTGGCTCAGCTTCATCACGGGCATCTACGACGAGTACCTGGAAAATTACGTGCGCGACCACAAGGTGGCCATCGACGGCGACATCGTGCGCCAGGCCGGCATGGCGGCGACGCGCAAGATGTACCAGATCATCCACGACCGCGGCTACGCGCCGGTCATCATCGGCGGCGGCGCGCGGCAGCTAAGGCACTTCACCGAAATGGTCGGTGGAAACCAGGTGGTCACCATCAACTGGAAGGGCGCCGCGGACCTTCTGATCGAGCAGAATCCCGACGTGGTGCACCGGTTCTTCAATCCGGCGCCGCCCCTCGTGATCGACGAGCTGCTGGAAAAGCTTCCGGACTTCCGCAAGGGCTGGGATCCGAAAGCGCTGTCCACCCATGAATACGAAGAGTTCGGCCCGGTGGTCCTGTTCAGGAGCATGTTCCTGAAGTCATGGAACGCGGTCCTGGACGAAATCCGGAGCATGCGGGGACGCTAGTCCCCTGATTTCGGCGAAAGAGGCATGGCGCGCAGCCGATTCCAGGTCCGCGAAACGGAGTACGGCCCGTTTCGCGGACCGCTTTATTGCGTGAAACGCCGTCGCCGATATACAATGTTAGCTCGCGCGGCGGCCGCTCCGCTCGCGCATCGCGCATCGCTTTTCGCAGGGGCCGTCCGATGAGAAAAGAAGACCAGCGTTTCCAGAACCTTTCCGAGTTCCTTTTCGACAAGATCGCGGAAAAGATCCTTTCGGGGAAATACACGGTCGGACAGAAACTCGTCGAAAACGACATCATGGACGAATATTCGGTCAGCAAGTCGCCCGTGCGCGAAGCCCTGCAATCGCTGATGAAGGTGGGGCTGATAGAATACCGCCCCCGCCGGGGCTGCTACGTGAAGACCGTCGCGGCGCGCGACGTGGTGAACCACTACATCGTTCGCACGTCGATCGAGGGGCTGGCCGCCGGGCTCGCATACCGCGAATCGGGCAAGGAAACCGCGGTGGAACTCAGGTCGTATTATACGCAGATGGGAGAGGCGGCGGCCAGGAACGACCAGCGCGCCTTCCTGGATTCGCACGACCAGTTCCACGAATTCTTCGCGGACCGCAGCGGCAACGAAATCCTCGCGGATTTCTGCGGCAGCCTGCGCATGCAGAACATCCGCTACCGGCTGCAATTCCTGAACATAGATCTGAATTTCGATTTCCACACGCACGACGAGCTTCTGGCGCGCTTCGAGGCGCATGACGTGACGCCGGAGCGCTATCAGGCCCTGATGGAGGAGCACATCCGCACGGGGCTGGATAATTTCCGCAGTTCGTACGGGAACGGAAAGGCCTGACGGCGCCCTATTTCAGCGACGCTTCCAGGTGCCGGTACACCAGGCCCACGTCGCCGTCGCGGTAGCCTGAGTCGCAGGCCGCGCGCAGGATTCCGTGCAGGTCGCCGGTGATCGGCAGGTCGAATATGTCCCTGCAGTAGCCGATATCCTTGGTCGCCAGGCCCAGCTCGAATTTCGTGGAAAAATCTCCCGACGTTATGCGGCGCATCATGAGACGGAAACCGCCGGAATTCGCGCTGCTGTTCTCCAGGAATTTCACGTAGACATCGCGAGGGATGCCGTTCCTTTCAAGGACGAGCGATACCGCGGCCGTGACGGTCTGGTCGAGTATGGACAGGTAATTGTTGGCCAGTTTCACCATGTTGCCGGCGCCGTTGCCGCCGGCGTACAGGGTCATGTCCGACACGGCGCGCAGCAGGTCCAGATTCCGTTCGTACAGGTCCCGGTCGCCGCCGACGACGAGTTTCAGGGTCGCGTTGGCCGCTTCGCCGACCGAGCCGGTCATCGGCGTGTCCAGCATGCCGATGCCGCGC
>CAYRXK010000009.1:0-15950 GCA_964428265.1 uncultured Treponemataceae bacterium | reverse complement strand
GGCCGCTTCGCCGACCGAGCCGGTCATCGGCGTGTCCAGCATGCCGATGCCGCGCTCGGCGAGCTTTTCCGCCATCTTCAGGGTAGACGCCGGATGCGAGGTCGAGAAATCGAGGACAGTCCTGACGCGCGCGCCCTCGCAGCCGAGCAGTCCGCCCGCGGCGGTTCCGCCCGCGGCGCTCCCGTCGCCTGCCAGGATGGCCTCGACATCGGCGGATGCGGGAACGCAGAGGGCCAGGGTGTCCACCGCGCGGAACAGGTCGCCAAGGTCGTGCACCACGGTGGCGCCGGCTTCGGCCAGCGCGGCTCCCGCGGCGCGGCCGCCGGACGTGTCGCGCGCGTACGCGGTCACCGCGAAGCCCGCCTTCAGCCAGTTCTTCGCGATACCGGAGCCCATGGCCCCGATCCCGACGATTCCCACCGCGCGCACGGCCACCTCCCTTATCAGCGGTTCAGCATGAACGGCAGCGCGGCGTATACCTTCGCCGCCTTGTACACGTTCGTCAGGTTCACTTTCTCGTGCGCCGTGTGCGCGTCCTCGACCTCGCCGGGCCCGAACAGGATCGTGATCACGCCGGAGTCGTTCAGCACGCCCGCGTCGCCCCAGAAGGGCGCGCCGAAAATTTCCGGCGCCGTGCCGAGCACCGCCTCGCCCGCGGCGCGCATGCCGCGCACGATCGGGTGGTCCGCGGGCACGTCCATCGGCGTCTTGCTCACCAGCAGGCTGTACGGCATCGAATCGTACGTTATGGGATATCCGTCGTAGCCCTTGTTGCATTCGGCCACGATTTCGTCCAGTTCGGCCATTACGCTTTTCAGCGTTTCGCCGGGGATGTAGCGCCGCTCCAGCTGCAGGTGCGCGTCGCCGGGCACCACGTTCGGCTGCTCGCCGCCCCAGACCTTGCCCATGTTCACCAGCGAGTGGCCCAGCAGCGCGTGCGTGCGCTGTTTCAGCCTGGGTTCCAGGTCGCCGGAAATCTTCGTCATCAGCTCGTTCAGGCGCTTGAGCGCGTTGATGCCCTGCGACGACACGCTGGAATGGATGCGCCGCCCGGGAATCGAGAATTCGAACCAGTGCAGGCCCTTCTGCGCGCTGGCGATCTTCAGGCCGGTGGGCTCGCCGCAGACGCCGTAGTCGGTCAATTTGCTGCGCTTGACGTACTGCGTGCAGCCGATGCTGCCGTATTCCTCGCCGGCGACCGCGGACAGCACCACGTCGCCCGCGGGCGTCAGGCCGGCGCGCTTCATGGCGATCATCGCGTAGGCCATGCAGATGATGCCGCTCTTCATGTCGCTGGCGCCGCGGCCGTACATCAGGTCGCCCTCGATCTTTCCGGAGAACGCGTCCTGCATGTCGATGGGAGGAATGCTGTCGATGTGGCCGTTGAAGGTGACGCTCTTGCCGCCGCCGGAGCCGCGCAGCGTGGAAATCACGTTGGCGCGCTTGCCGTCCACGTACTGCATCTCGGTTTCGATTCCCTCGGCGCGCATGCGCGCGGCGATGAACTCGCCGATTTCATGCTCCTCATCCGGATAATCCTTGTGGCTGGGAATCTGTATCGCCTTCTGGAGGAAATCCGTAAGCTCTGCCCGGTCAACCTGCGCGAAAAGCCTCTCGAGATCCGGTCGGTCCATGCGGCGCTCCTTGCTGCGTCCTTGCTGCAAATAATCGAGTCGTCGAGCGGTCAAACCTGCTCGTACAGCACCACGGCGATCACTTCCATGTCGCCGGTACCGGTATTTTCGATCGAATGTCCCTGGTGGTTGTCGATCACGCCCACGTCGCCGGCCTTCACCGGCACCATGCGCCCGTTGTCGCTGAAAATTCCCTCGCCCTTGGTCACGTAGTAGATTTCGAAATCGCCCGTGTGGGTGTGGAATCCGATCGATGTGCCGGGCTTCAGGATGTTGCGGGCGAAAAGCCTGCCGTGCCCGCGCAGCGCGTCCTTTTCCAGGATGTGCTGCACCATCACGCTGCCCAGGCCGCCGCCCATGGCCACCCGTTCCTCAGATCGCATATCGCTTTCCGCGCGTAC
Source organism: uncultured Treponemataceae bacterium (assembly GCA_964428265.1). Taxonomy (GTDB): domain Bacteria; phylum Spirochaetota; class Spirochaetia; order Treponematales; family Rectinemataceae; genus CAYRXK01. The sequence continues at coordinate 13,915 of CAYRXK010000009.1, read as the reverse complement.
CATTCCTGCCTTCCTCCCCTCAGATTCCCCGGCCGCCGTCGACGTCCAGGATCGTTCCGGTCACCAGCGACGCCTCGTCCGAAGCCAGGTACAGCGCGGCCTGCGCGATGTCTTCCGGCGTGGCCATCCTTCCGAGGGGAATGGTCGAGGTGAAGGCGGCGCGCGCCTCCGTCTCGTCGCGGTTCCCGATGAATCCGAAGAACATCGGCGTGTCCACCGCCACGGGATTTATCGCCACCACGCGCACGCGGATATCCGCCAGTTCGTTGGCCAGCGCGCGGGTCAGCGTGACCACCATGCCCTTGGACGCGGCGTACACGTTCTGCCCCGGGCGCGGCCGCGACGCCGCGATGGACGCCGTGTTGATGATCACGCCGCCGGTTCCCTGGCGGCGGAACACCGGCACCGCGTACTTGCAGCCCAGGAACACGCCCTTCACGTTCACCGCGATGATCTTGTCGAATAACTCTTCGGGGTATTCCTCGATTTTCGTCGAGGTTTGCGGCATGCCCGCGTTGTTGAAAAGAATATCCAGACGGCCGAACGAAATGACCGCGGTTTCGATCATCGCGGCCACCTCGGCGGCCTTGCTCACGTCCGCCTGCACCGCCAGGCAGGAACCGCCCTGCGCGCGGATCCGCGCGCAGGTTTCCTCGGCGGCTTCCAGCTTCAGGTCGGCCACGACCACCTGGCAACCTTCCGCGGCGAACAGTTCCGCCGTTCCCCTGCCGATGCCCGAGCCCGCCCCGGTGATCACCGCCACCTTTCCCGAAAGCCTGTTCATGCGCGCATCCTCCCCGGCCGCAGCCTCGACCTCGACCTCAATATCCCAGCGCGTGCGGCAGCCAGGTCGCGATGCCCGGCAGGTACGTGATGAGCAGCACGATGGCGAATTCGATGATCATGAACGGAATGACCGCCTTGATGACCCGCTCTATCGAAATCTTGCTGATGCTCGCTCCCACGTAGAGGCAGACGCCCACCGGCGGCGTGATGATGCCGACCGATAAGTTGAGCACCACGACGATGGCCATGTGCAGCGGATCCAGGTTGAAGTACCGTGTCAGCGGCACGAGCATCGGCGCCAGCAGGATGATCGCGGCGCCCGGATCCAGGAACATGCCGGCGACGGCCAGCAGCACGTTCAGCAGGGCCAGGAACACGTACTTGTTTTCGGAGATGGTGGTCATCAGCGCCAGCGCGTTCTGCGGCAGCTGCATGATGCTGAAGATCCACGCCAGGCTCGACGCGGTGGAAATCACGAGCAGCGCGATGGAAATCGTCACCGCCGAATTCACCATCACCTCGTAGAAATCCTTGAATTTCTTTTCGCGGTACACGAACACGCTCAGGATGAAGGCGTAGACCACCGCGATGACGCCGGATTCGGTGGCGGTGAATACGCCGGAGAGCACGCCGCCCATGATGATGACCGGCATGACCAGCACGAGTGATGCCTTGCGCAGGATCTTGACCAGTTCGCGCACGTTCGGGAACGGCGCCTCGTTGCGCGGATACTTGCGCTTTACCGCGTAGTAATAGGAGAGCAGGCCCAGGCCGACCGCGAACACGATGCCGGGAACGAAGCCGGCGATGAACAGCGCGCCGATCGAGGTGCCGGTGGCCATCGCGTAGATGACCATGATGGTGCTCGGCGGAATTATCGGTCCGATGACCGACGCCGCGACCGGCAGGGCCGTCGCGAAGTCGTCGTCGTAGCCTTCCTTTTTCATGCCGGGAATCAGCATGGATCCCAGGGCGGCCAGGTCGGCCACGCCCGCGCCGGAAATTCCCGAAATAAAGCAGCTCGCCGCGATGTAGATCAGCGAGGTGCCGCCGCGCACGCGTCCGATGATGACGCGCGAAAATTCGACCAGGCGGTTGATGATCGAACCGGAGGCCATGATGTCGCCCGCGAGAATGAAGAAGGCGCCCGCCATCAGCGGGAAGGTGTCGATGCCGGTGACCAGCTTGGTCGTGATCGCGGTGGGAGAAACTCCCGTGCCCGTGAACGACGCGATCATCGAGGTGAGCCCGATGGTGAAGGAAATCGGCATGCCGGCGAGAAGCAGGATGATGAAGCAGACCGTGACGAACAGGATTACCATTTTCGCTTCCTCCCGCTCAGGCCGCGTTCGCGTCGGCCGCGCCCTTCATGCCCGTAAGACGCATGAGGATCGGCACCAACTGGATCAGGTTCAGGACCCCGCTCACCGGCAGGCAGAAATACACGACCGCGACCGGCATCTGAAGGCCGGGCGACAACTGGTCGAAATTCTGCGCCGTGATGATCCATCCGTAGTAGAGGATGTTGAGCGAAAAGGCGAACAGGCCCGCCACGCTCAGGATCGCGCAGGCTTTCTGCATCTTCTTGCCCGCGCGTTCGACGAACCAGGTAAAGCCCAGGTGCGCGCCCTTCCGGATGCCGACGCTGGAGCCAATGAAGACGATCCAGATCTGCAGGTATCGCGCGGCTTCCTCGGTCCAGTAGAGCGGCGAGTGGAACACGTACCTGAAGAGCACCTGGCTCATGACGATGATCGTCATGACCGTAAGAAGAACGAACAGTATTTTCTCGACGATCGAGTTAACCGCCGTCGCAAGCCGCACCATGGGCGTACCCCTCCGAATCGCAGGTTGGTTTCAGTCGAGGCCGGACGGAGCCCCCCCAAGGAGCCCCGTCCGGCCTGCATCGTTCAATCGCGGGATCAGCGTCCGAAGATCTCGGCTTCGGCGGCCTTCACGGCGGCCTGGACCTTGTCGATCCATTCCATGCCGATGGTGCCCTTCATGTAATCGATGACCGCGGGCTGCGCCGCCGCCCTGAACCGCTCCTTCTCGCTCGGCGGCAGGGTGTAAATTTCCTTAACCAGGTCTTTCAGGATGTAGTAGGACTTCACCGACGCGGCTTCCTTCGGGCCTTCCAGGAAGGATGACCACACGCGCGCGCCGGAGATGATGACGGTCTGGTAGTCGGCCGGCATCGAGTTGAGCTTCTTGTCGTCCGCGAAGAGGAACTTCGTGCTGTAGGTGTGCGCGTCCACCGTGATGTAGGGCTGTGGCTCGTACAGCTTGTAGGCGTAGATGCCGTCAAGCGGGTTTTCCTGCCCGTCCACCACTTTCTGCTGCAGCGCGCTGTACAGCTCGTTGCCGCCGGCCATCGGGGTGGCCATGGCGCCGAGGGCGTTCACCATCGCGACATAGGTCTTGTCCTGCATGACGCGGATCTTCAGGCCCTTCAGGTCCTCGACCTTGTAGATCGGGCGCTTGGAGTTGGTAAAGCTGCGGAAGCCGTTCATGCCGTATGCCAGAACGCGGAGCTTGCCCTTCTTGTAGATGAGGTCCTTCAGGTCCTCGCCGAACTGCCCGCTCAGGGTCTTCCAGGCCACGGGGCCGGATTTGAAGAGATAGGGGATCGAGAGCACGGACACTTCGGGAACGAATCCGGCCACGGGGCCTTCCGCCGTCGTGCCGAGGTCGACGTTGCCGGCCTTGATCGCTTCGATGATTTCGCGCTCGTTGCCCAGCTGCGCGCTCGGGAAGAGCTGGATCTGGATCTTGCCGCCCGTCTGGGATTCGACATAGTCCTTGAACGCCATGGCCGCGGTGTATTCCGGGTTGTCGTTGGCGGGCTCCTGCAGGGAGAATTTGAGCGTGTAGTCCGCCTTCACGCCCTTGAACTTGTTTTCGGTCACGACACTGGCCGCCGTGGGTCCCTTGGCCTGGGCCATCACGCCCATGACCTGGGAGAAGAGAAGAAGGACTGCCGCGAGAATCAGAATCCCTTTCCTATTCATCTGTTGCCCCCTCGTAAACGTGGGTCCCTGAGATGACATCTCTTCATGGACACATCACGCTGGGTTGTATAATAGTCGACCATTGTAAAGTTGTCAAACATTTAGATTGCGATTTTCACGCGATGATGGGTCGAGGGTGAGGCGCAGGCGCGCATCGCCACGCCCCTGCGCCCGGCCGGAACGGAAAAAACCGACAAAACGTGCGATTTTCCGACCTGCCCGCGCGATTTGTCGTATCCCGCCCCTGCCGGGGGCTTCACAGATACGACACTTCATGCTATATCTGTCAACGAGAGTGAGAATTGAACAGTACCGTCCCAGTCGTCACACGCCTGCACCCCTTCCATTATCAGGATCTCCCCTCACGCTCGAACCCGCCGACGGACGGTGCGGGTCAGGGCACGGCTTATCCTGGATAAGCGGAATTTCTTTTTCGGAACCCGGGCCAACGCGCACCGGGTGGAGGAACATCACATGGGCAAGAAACTCTACGTCGGCAACCTGAGCTATGGCAGCTACGAGGACAGCCTCCGCGACCTGTTCACCAACTACGGCACCGTCGTGTCGGCCAAGATCATCACCGACCGCGATTCCGGCCAGTCCAAGGGCTTCGGCTTTGTCGAAATGAGCACCGATGAAGAAGCCCAGGCCGCCATCGCCGGCGCCAACGGCTTCATGCTCGACGGCCGCCAGCTCCGCGTGAACGAGGCGATGGACAAGCCCCGCAACGACGGCCCCCGCTACGGCGGCGGCAGGTACTGATCGTACCGCCGCGTCGCTCCCCTATAAGGAAGCGACGCGGACCGGACGAAAAACCCGGCCATCTCGGCCGGGTTTTTTATTGGCATGGCCCGACGCAAAAAGGACTGAGCCCGCACGCGTTGCAGCGCTACCTGCGAAGCCCGGCCGCCCTTTGCATCCACCCTTTCTGCATGGTATCGAGCACGACCCCCTGCCCGGTGAGTTCCGGCAATCCGGATACCCGTGACCAGGCCGATTCCGCCGCGTCCATCATTGAACCGGCCATGGAATCCACCAGCGCCGGGCGAACCCCGATGTCGCGGGCGAACACCGTGAGCTGCGGCTTCCCTATCGCATCGATGTGCCAGACACCGCCGAACCGCATGGACATGCGCGTATCAAGTTCCTTCCAGAACGTCGTGGAAACCAGGTCGTAGAACGGAGCGAGCGACGTAGCCCCTTCATCATGAACCATGGAAAAATTCTTCCCATGCGCGTCGCAGTTTCCGATCAGGATATTGAACAATGCCACTGCAACCAGGCGTTCCAGATCCTGGACGGGGAACGCGCAGGCGTTTCGGATCATATCGGCGATCACGGCGAAGTCGGGACCTCCATCCGACTGGTATTTCCTGTCCGGCATGATGCCGGTGGCCTGGCAGAAATCCTCCTGATGGATCCTTGCCAGGGAACCATCGTTACCGATGCTCCGATCGTAACGGCGTACGGTCAGCACCGGTACGCCGAATACCTGCAGATCCGCTTCGGGCACCGGTAGCCCGAGCATCCCGGCCAGACGCAGGGCGATGAATTCGTTCACGGCCATTTCCGGGAAAGCGCTCGAGGAAGGTTTAAGGATGTAGTTGGTCGGTAAACCACCATGAGGCCTGAACCACCTGCCATCCCTTCGATATAAGGGAATCTTGTCCTGCGCCCCTGCGAGCGAGAGCCTGACCCCTTCCCTGGGCAGGAGCAGTGGCGGGCGCGGCGAATCGAGCATCATGCGCTCGAGTTCCTCCAACGGAATCTCTTCGTAGAAAGCCCCTTCGACAGGCGATGGTCCTCGGTCATCTCCATCCGCGCGAATCATCCTGATCGCTCCGGCGCACTCACCGCCAAGCGCCTCGAGCAATTTAAGGGAGGAATGCTCCGAAATGTGCAGATGATCGGCGATGCGCCGGCGCAGGTCGCCGTCGGGCAGCAATCCCGCGAAAAAAGGCAGACACTTCGCCTGCGGAAAACGCCCCGGCTGAAGCGGGAGGGAAATCGACACGGCGCGGGCCCGGGGCGACTCCAGGTATTCGGTGGCATACTCGAACACGATGCCGCGATCCGCCGTTGATTCGAGGGTTCCGATCCGGCCTGCATCCCGCCACACCTGCAGGGTCATTCCGGTTCACCCCGTTCAAGCCGTTCACCCCGCGCGCGCACCAGGATGTCGAGGCCCAGGGTGGCCGCGACGAGAAAAGCCTTGCCGAGTTCGACGGTCCGCTTGCCGTTTTCCAGGTCCGAGATGAAGCGCACTCCCGTTCCGCAGAGGTCGGCGATTTTCACTTGCGTATACCCCAAGGACTTCCGCCGCCTGCGGATCGTCTCGCCGAATCCGGTCGCGTCGGATACGGTGTGGCCTATATGGTCTATACGATCCATGCGGGAAAGTATGATTTTCCCGAACGGGAATATCAAGTCTGTTTTCAGGAAATATTACCGATCGGTAATCTATTTCCACACTCTTCCTGATATTCCCGAACGGTAATGGCTTTTACGAGACCGGGCAGGGCCCCGTCGATTCCCGGACCACCAGCGAACAGCGCACCGCGGTCAGCCCGCCGGAATTGCCCGTGCCGCCCGCCCTGATGATTTCGCAGGTCTTCTTCACCAGGGTCTGGCCGATCTGCCAGGTGGGCAGGGCCACCGTGGTCAGGGGCGGCGCGGTGTAGGAACTCATCTCGTTATCGTTGAACCCGACGATCGACAGGTCCTCCGGTATCCGCAGGCCCCGCTGGCGCGCCGCGTGCAGGGCGCCGATGGCGATCAGGTCGTCGAAGGCGAACATGGCGGTGGGACGGGTATCGGGCGGAAGGGCCAGCAACTTTTCGGCGGCCTGCACGCCCTCGGCGATGTTGGGAAAGCACCAGGTGTACAGGTCCGGGGGCAGGGACAGCCCCAGCGATTCAAGGCCGCGGCGCATGCTCTTCAATTTGATCTGCGAGGAATCCCAGACCGGCAGGTCCGACATGCAGGCGATGCGGCGGTGGCCCAGGCTTGCCAGGTGGCGCATGGCCTGCAGGGTGGCTCCCTCGTAATCGATCAGGATGCAGGGCAATTCGGGCACGGCCACCATCCTCGACATGACCACGGGAATTCCCGCGGCGCGGTGATAGGCGACATAGGTGTCCGGCGGAAGCTTGGTGCCGATCACGACCAGGCCGTCCAGGCCCCAGGTGCGCGAATCGCGGAGGTGGCGTTCCTGCAGCTTCTGGTCCTGCGACACATCCATGATCGCCAGCATCGCGCCCTGGCGTGCGGCCTCGTCCTGCGCCGCGTGGATGGTGGCGGCAAGCCAGGGGTTGATCACGTCCGGCACGATGAGGCCCAGCTTGGGGGGCCGCGCGCGCGATGCCGCCGGGCTGCGCGGATAACCGGATTCGTCCATGGCCGATTCCACGCGGGTCCTCAGGTCGAGGCGGACCAGGTCCGGCTCGTTGAGCACGCGCGAGACGGTGGCGATGGACACGCCGCAGCGCGCCGCGACGTCCGCCATGGTGACGTTTTTTTTGTTCATGCCGCGATGATACCACGATTCCTGAAAAAAATCGAATAAAATCTGAAAATTTTCAGATTATTCCCATTGCCTTGCAGAAAAAATCATCCTACAGTGAGGCATTCCCCAGGAGGTACAGCCATGAAACGGAATCCCCGGATTTTCCGCTCCCGCGCCGCGAAAGCCGCAGTGCTGCTGCTGGTCTTCGCCGCACTCTGCGTCCTGCCCGCGGCCGCGCAGAAAAAACCCATGAAAGTGGCCCTCCTCCTGGTGGGCTCCATCAACGATGCCGGCTGGTCCGAATCCTCCTACCGCGGCTTCGAACGCGCCCGCAAGGAATTCGGCTTCGACGGCGCCTACACCGAAAACCTGCAGCTCCCGGACATCGAATCCGCCATCCGCGACTACGCCGAGCGCGGCTACGATGCCGTCATCATGACCTCGGCGGAATTTTCCGACATGGCGCTGAACGTGTCGCCGGACTACCCCAAGGTCAAGTTCGTCATCGTGAACGGCCAGGCCGCCAAGGCGCCCAACCTGGCCAACTTCAGGCCCAACACGCCGGAGTGCGGCTTTATCGCCGGCGCCTTCGCGGGCCTGATCACCAAGACCAACGTGGTCGGCGTGGTGGCCGGCAAGAAGATGCCTCCCGTGGTCGACGCCACCAACGGCTTCATCGCCGGCGCCAAGTACGTCAATCCGAAGGTCGAGGTCCTGAGTTCCTACATCGACAGCTGGATCGACATCGCCAAGGGCAAGGAAGCCTCCATCGCCATGATAGAGAAGAAAGCCGACGTCCTGACTTCCAATACCGGACAGGCCGCCTTCGGCACGATCGACGCGGCCCGCCAGCGCGGCATCTACGCGGTCGGCTACATCGACGACCAGCACGACGTGGCGCCGGGCACCGTGCCCTTCTCCGCCATCCAGGACATCGGTTACGCGGTCTACATGGGCATAAAGACGATCGCCACCGGCACCTTCAAGCCCGAACTGACCCTCGTCGGCGCCAGGGAAAACCTGATCCGCCTCTCGGACTTCTACGCGATGGGCAAGGGCAAGGTGCCCGATTCCGTCCAGGCGAAAATGAAGGAAATCTACGCCGACATCGTCAACGGCTCGCTCAAGGCCAAGGGCATCCTGCCCAAGTCCGGTTTCGAGAAATAACGGTAACGGCGGTTTCGGCATGGAGCGGGCGCAGGCGGAGGGTCGCGCGGATCTCATGATCGAGATGCGCGGCGTGACCAAGTGCTTCGGCCCGCTCGCCGCCAACGACCGCGTCGACTTCGAGCTCCGCCCCGGCGAAATCCACGCCCTGCTGGGCGAAAACGGGGCGGGCAAGTCCACCCTGATGAATGTCCTGTACGGCCTCTACTCGGCCGACGCAGGAGATATTTTCAAGCAGGGATCGAGGGTGTCCTTCAGGTCGCCCGCGCAGGCCATCCGGCAGCGCATCGGCATGATCCACCAGCACTTCATGCTGATCCCGCCGCTGACCGTGGTGGAAAACGTGGCGCTCTGCCTGCGCGAAGGCAGCAGGCTGCGCCTTGACCTTGCCGCGGTGGAAGCCCGGCTGCTGGACCTGTCGCGCCGCTACGGGCTCTCGGTCGATCCGCGCGCCCGCGTGGAGCAGCTGTCCGTGGGCGAGCGCCAGCGGGTCGAGATACTGAAGGTGCTGTACCGCGGCGCCGACGTCCTGATCATGGACGAACCGACCGCGGTCCTGACGCCCAACGAAGTGACCGAACTGTTCGCCGTGCTGCGCGAGATCGCGCGGCAGGGCAGTTCGGTCATTTTCATTTCGCACAAGCTCTGGGAAGTCATGTCCATCTCGGACCGGGTCACCGTGCTGCGCGACGGCTGCAGGATCGGCACCCTCGATACATCGTCCACCACCAAGGAAGGCCTGGCGCGCATGATGGTGGGCAGGGAATTCAGCACCCAGCACGACCGCCCGGCCATGCCCCCCGGCGAGGATATCCTGGCGTTGGACGACGTGCGCTGCACCGACGACCGCGGCCTGCCGGCGCTGAACGGCGTGACCCTGCGCGTGCGCGCGGGCGAGATCGTGGGCATCGCGGGGGTGGACGGCAACGGGCAGAAGGAACTGGCCGAACTGGTGCACGGCCTGCGCCGCGCCGAATCGGGAACCATCTCGTTCGCGGGCGCACGCATCCGGCACCCGCGTCCCGCCGACATGCTCGCGCGAGGCCTGGCGCACATTCCCGAAGACCGCCACTCCACCGGCATCGTGATGGATTTCACGGTGGCGGAAAACCTGGTCATGATCGGACACGACCGGCCGCCCTTCACGCGCCACGGCCTGCGCCGACCCCGCGCGGTTTCCCGCCACGCGGACGAATCCATCGGGCGCTTCGATATCCGCTGCTCGGGCGCGCAGACCCTGATCCGCCACCTTTCCGGCGGCAACCAGCAGAAAGTGGTCATCGCGCGGGAGCTGTCGCGCGGGCCCCGCCTGATCCTGGCCGCCCAGCCCAGCCGCGGCCTGGACATCGGCGCCACCGACTTCGTGCACCGCCAACTCCTGGACGAGCGCGCGAAGGGCAAGGGCGTCCTCCTTGTGTCCACCGACCTGGACGAGGTGCTCGCCGTGGCGGACCGGGTCCTGGTCATGTACAAGGGCGCCATCGTGAAGGAATTCGTGCCCGGGCAGGCCAGCCTCGAGGAAATCGGCCTGGCCATGGCGGGCCTGTGATGATGTCGAGGGTGATGCCATGACGCGCAGCGAGGCTCGGATCGAACAGATTTCCGGCATGGCCAGCTCCATGGCCGCGGTGCTCCTGGCCCTGGTGGCCGGCGGCGCCGTCATCGCGTTGGCGGGGGTGAATCCCTTTACCGCCTACGGCACCCTCATCCAGGGCGCCTTCGGGTCCAGGGTCGGCATCGTGAACACGCTGATAAAGACCGCGCCCCTTCTCATCGCGGGCATAGGCCTCTCGATCTCCTTCAAGTGCAGGCTCATCAACATCGGCGCCGAGGGCCAGATGATCATGGGCGGCATTGTCGCCACCGCCATCGCGCTGTATGCGCCGGTGAAATCGCCGATCCTCATGGGCGCGCTGGCCTTCGCGGGCGGTTTTGCAGGCGGCGCGCTGTTCGGCTTCATCCCCGGCTGGCTCAAGGCGAAATTCGGCATATCCGAAATCATCAACACGATCATGCTGAACTACGTCGCGTCCAACCTCCTGAGTTTCCTGCTGGACGGCCCCATGCGCGAGCCGGGCAACTACTACCCGCAGAGCGCCCGCATCGCCCGCGAGTTCCAGTTCCCCAACATTCTTCCGGATACCAGGCTGCACCTCGGGTTCGCCATCGCGATCGCCTTCGTGGCCGCCTACTACCTGTTCATGTACCGCATGCCCGCCGGGTTCCGCATCCGCATGGTGGGCTTCAGCGAACGCGCCTCGCGCTATGCGGGCATCAACGTGAAGGCCAACCTGGTCGCGGCGCTGGTCCTTTCGGGCGGCATCGCCGGCATCGCGGGCATGTCCGAAGTGTTCGGCATGCACCGCAGGCTCTTCAACGATTTCACCGCGGGCTACGGATTCGACGCCATTTCGATCGCCCTGCTCGGGCGCCTGCATCCCCTGGGCGTGGCAGCCGCGGCGCTGTTCTTCGGCGCGCTGCGGGTGGGCGCCAACGCCATGCAGCGCGCGGTGCAGGTGCCGGTGTCGGTCGTGGCGGTCATCCAGGGCGTGTCGGTCCTGCTCATCCTGACCGAAGCCCTGCTGCGCGACACCGCGCTGCGCGCCTGGCGCCGCAGCCGCATCGGCCAGCGCCTGCGCAAGGTCGAGGAGGCGTCATGTCCCTGATTCCGGGGCTGATCGAAGGGCTTTCAATCGAGGGCCTCCTGACCGCCACCGTCCGCATGGCCACGCCCCTGGTGCTGGCCAGCCTGGGCGGCGTCTTCACCGCGCGTGCCGGCATCGTGAATCTGGCGCTGGAAGGCATCATGCTGACCGGGGCCTTCTGCGGCTATGTCGGCGCCGTAAGCACCGGCAGCGCCTGGCTCGGCGCGCTGGCGGGCATGGCCGGCGGCCTTGCGATGGCCATGATCCTCGGCGTCCTGGCCATTTCGGTAAAGGCCAACCAGACCGTGGCCGGCGTCGGCATCAACATCACCGCCGTCGGCATCACCAGCTACCTCCTGAACATCCTCTACGGCTACGGCAAGCGCCCCACCGAGGTCGCCTTCTTCCATAACATCCGCATACCCGTGCTCGCGGACATACCCCTCCTGGGGCCCGCGCTGTTCGACCACGGCATCCTGGTGTACCTCGCCTACCTCCTGGTGCCCGGCGTCTGGTACTTCCTGGCCCGCACCCCCTTCGGTCTGGTGATCCGCGCCACGGGTGAAAACCCCCGCGCCGTGGACACCCTGGGCGGCAACGTCACGCGCACGCGCTATTTCTGCACGGCCATGGCGGGCATCCTAGCGGGCCTGGGCGGCGTCTTCCTTTCCATAGGCCAGATGGGCCAGTTCATGGAAAACCTGACCGCGGGCAAGGGCTACATCGCGGTGGCCGCCCTGATTTTCGGCAAATGGAAACCCATGGGCGCGGTCGCCGCATCGCTCCTCTTCGGATTCGCCGAAAGCCTGCAGCTGCGATTGCAGCTTTCCGGTTCGCCCATACCGTTCCAGTTCCTTTCCATGCTGCCCTACCTGCTGACCATGGTCACCCTGGTGGCCTTTATCGGCAGGGCCACGCCGCCGGCCGCCCTGGGCGAGCCGTACCACCGCCAGGATTGAGGCTCGCCATGAGCAATGACACCGCCACGCCCCTGCACCGCTTCCGCACCGAAGAAATCCGCATCGATCCGGGCCAGCCTCGCATGTTCGCGCAGAATCCCGAGCGCGACACCCTGCTGGTCACCCTGGGCACGGGCACCCCGAGCCCCAACCCCTTCCGCTACGGCCCGGCGGGCGCTGTCATCGCCGGCGGCCACCCCTACCTGATCGATGCGGGCGAAGGCATCATGCGCGCCATCGCCAAGGCAGCCACCGCCCACAACCGGCTCCTGGTCGACTGCTTCGCGCCCCGCGCCCTCGACATCGTCTTCCTGACCCACCTGCACTCCGACCACGTCAGCGGCCTGCCATCCCTCATCCTGAGCCCCTGGATCTTCGGCCGCAGCGCTCCCCTGCGCGTCGTCGGCCCCGCCGGCACCCGCGACATGGTCAGCCACCTGCTGCAGGCCTTCGGCGCCGACATCCGCGAACGCATCCACGGCATCGAGCACGCCAACGACTCGGGCTGGCGCGTCGAGGTGACCGAGGTCTCAGGCGACGGCCTCGTATTCCAGGACGAGCGCGTCCGGGTCGAGGCCTTCGCCCACGAACACGGCAGCATCGAGAATTTCGGGTACCTGTTCACGACGCCGGGAACCGCCGGCGCAACAGGCCGGAAAATCGCCTGGGCGGGCGACGGCAAGGCGGGAGCCGGCTTCACCGCGGCGGTACGCGACGCCGACCTGCTGGCCAGCGAACTCTGCTCGGAAGCCAACGTGACAAAGGCCCCCTGGGGCGGCATCTCCGAAGAGGAAAAGCAGAAGATCATCTGGGCCTACCACGTGAAGCCCCGTGAACTGGCCGCACTCGCGCGCGAAGCCCGCGTGAAGACCCTCGTCCTCATCCATGAATCGAACTATTCGAACCCCTACGAGGTTGATGCGCTGGAAAAGGAAATGCGTGCGGCCTACGACGGGCGCATGGTGGCCTCGCGCGACGCCGACATTTTCTAAGCGCGCGCCGGCATCACGGCACTAGTTTTTCCGGCGCGGCCTCGCGGATCAGCGCCCGCGCCAGGGCCCGCATCGGGTCGACCAGCGGCACGCCATGGTGCTGCCTGCCGGGCAGGCCCAGTGGCAGTTCGGTGCAGCCCAGTATCACCGCCTCGGCCCCGGCCCCGATCAGCTCGTCGGCGCGGGCTTTCAGGCGTTCCACCGCGCGCGGATCGGGCGGACCTACCGCCTTCAGCCCCCATTCACGGTGGTAGATCAGCTCGTGCAATCCAGCCTGATGCTCCGGACGCACGTACAGGAATTCCAGCCCCGCCTCTTCGAACAGGCGGTCATACACGCCGGATTCGCGGGTGCCCGTGGTGGAGAGGATGCCCACCCTGCGGATGCCGGGCGATTCCGCGCGCAGGGCGCGCAGGGTTTCCCGCAGCATGTGCAGCACCCGGACCGGCAGGCCGGCGCCTTCGCACATCGCGGCAAAACGGCTGAAAATGGGCGGCGCGTGGAAGGTGTTGCAGGGAATGCCGCCGACCGCCCGCCTGCCCTCGGCGGCCAGCGCCGCCGAAATCAAGCGGAACGCCTCGAACATGCCCTTGGCGGGGTCTTCCGCGGTCCTGCCCGCCAGGTATTCCGTCCGGTCGGGAATTGTCCGCGACCGCGACAGATGATAGACATCAAGATGCCCCTGGTCGCTGCCGCCCGAGACGGTATTTTCTATTATAAGGGCATGCAGGGCGACGCCCGCCATGGGCCCCACCCCGCCACCGATCAGGACCACCGGTTCCATCGACGTACCCCCCCCATGAAAAAAGGCCCGGCGCGGGCCGGGCCTTGAAGGAATCATGCCACAAAC
>CAYRXK010000008.1:43964-47120 GCA_964428265.1 uncultured Treponemataceae bacterium | reverse complement strand
CCGCCGCGTGGCGCGCCCTCAATAGTGGAAATCGCTCTCGCCGATGAATTCCCGCAGGATCGATGATCCCGGCACCAGGTGGGCCGGCACGGGCGTGAAGTAGGAAAGCAGGTTCTGGATGCGCCTTGCTTCGGCGTATTCGGGATCCGAGGGTTTCACGGTGCGCAGCAGCGGTTCGGCGAACACCTTGAGCACGCCCGGTTCGTAGTCGAGCGCCGAGTTGAAGGCGGCGTCGGCCGAGTTCTGGTACGGGAAAATGTAGCTGCGCTCGCCGCGCTGCACCGAGTTCCACATTGCCAGGGTGGCGCGCGCCGAATGCCCGCGGAAACGGTGGTCGCGCACCATGCGGCGCAGGAGGCGCTCGTCGGTCGTGCTGACGCGGTTGTGGTCGTCCAGGTTCAGCTGGGCCAGCGCCGACACGTAGATCTTGAACTTGGCATCCCGGGCGATTCGCGGCGTAAGCGCGTCGTTCAGGCCGTGAATGCCCTCCAGTATCAGGATTTCGCGCCCGGTCAGGCGGATCGTGCGTCCGGAGGCGACGCGGGTGCCCGACTTGAAATCGTAGAGCGGCGGTTCCACCGGTTCGCCGTCGAATAGCCGCAGCAGTTGTTCGTTCAGGTAGGCGACATCGATGGCCTGCAGGCTTTCGAAGTCGTAGTTGCCCTGGGCGTCGCGGGGGCTGCGGTCGCGGTTCACGAAGTAGTTGTCCAGCTCGATCACGATGGGTTCGAAGCCGAGCACCCGCAACTGGATGGCCAGTTTCTTGGATGTGGTGGTCTTGCCGGAGCTGGAGGGGCCCGCGATGAGCACCACTTTTACGCTGTCACGCTGAGCGGCGATCCGGTCGGCGATGCCGGCGATCTTTTTATCCTGCAGGGATTCCGAGATCATCACCAGGTCCTTGATGCCGCCTGAAATGTTGATCCGGTTCAGTTGGCCCACCGATGCCGCGCCCAGCACCTGGCCGCGCTCCCGGTATTCCTCGGCGATTCGGTACAGTACCGGCGCGTCCTCGAAGGGTTCGAGGGCCGCCGGCGTCTCCTTGTGCGGGTAGCGGAGCAGCATGCCCTGGCCGTAGGGGATCAGTTCCCAGGTCGTGAGTACGCCGGTGGAACCCACCAAGGGCGCCACGTGCAGGTCGCGGAAGCCCGCGCATTCGTTCAGCGGAATTGCCGGGTCGTTCATGTTTTCCAGCAGGTCGAGGGTGTCCGTCTGGCCGGAGGCGCGGAAGTAGTCGAGCGCGGCGCTCCAGGCCCGCCGTTCCAGTCGGATCTCGATGTCACGGCGCACCAGGTCGTTCATCGCGACGGCGAGGGCCTGTACCTGTTCCGGCGTATCGGGCTGGCCATCGTCGAAAAAATGATAGAAACCGGTGCCGATGGCCATGCCCGCGACCAAGCGCTTCTCCGGGTACAGGGAGCGCGCGGCTATGGCCAGCAGGAAGCACAGCGATCGGCGGTAAACCGCTGCACCCATGCCCGAATTCGCCAGCACCGGCGAGACGCGGCAGTCGGTCTCGATGATGCCGCCAAGCGAGGTGAGTTCGTTGTTCACCAGAATGGCCACGAGGGGATGGGGCAGGGCGCCCATCGGTCCGATGAGGTCACAGGCCCTGACGCCCGCGGGGTAGGAGAGGATCTTTCCCGAATCGTATTCGACCCTGATCTGCTGCATGGGGTCACTGTACACGCCGGGATCGGGCCTTGCCAGAGGCGCGCGGGATAGTCCAGACTTCCGGAATGAACCAAACCGACACTGCGGGCCGCATCAGGCTCCGATCCGAAGTTCCCGAATCCGACCGCTGGGATCTTTCCGGTCTATTCGCCGACAGGAACGCCTGGGAAACGGGGATGACCCGCTTCGCGGCAATGGCCGAACAGGCCGCGGCGCAGCGCGCCGCGCTCGATCCGGGCGCTCCGGAAGCGTTCCGCGCGATTCTGGCCGCCTATGCCGAATGCCTTTTGCTGGACGAGCGCCTCGGCTCCTGGTCGCACCTGCGCGTCACCGAGGACGAAGGCGATTCCGGCGCGCGGGGGGATTTTTCGCGCTATGTAGCCGTTGCCACCAGGGTACAGGCGGCCTGGTCCTGGCTCGTGCCCTCGATCCAGGCGCTGCCGGCCGATTTTGTCGCATCCTGCCTGGCCGACCCGGCCTTCGCCGATTTCCGCGTGTTCGTGACCAAGCTGCTGCGCTTCAAGCCGCACATCCTGTCCGAAGCGGAGGAAAGGATTCTGGCGCTGCAGACGGAAACCAACCAGCTCGCCCGCGAAACCTTCGGCATCCTTACCAACGTGGACCTGGACTTCGGCACCGTGGCCACGCCGGAAGGCGACCGGCCGATTACCCAATCCACCTACGCGTCCTTCATGCGGCACCCCGACCGCGCGGTGCGCGAAGCGGCCTACCGACGCTTCTACGGCACCTACGAAGCGCACGCGAACACCCTGGCTTCGCTGTACGCAGGCTCGGCGAAGCTCGACGCCTACCAGGCGACCGTGCGCAAATACCCGGGCGCGCGCGAGGCCGCCCTCTTCCCCGACGACGTGCCGACGGCCGTGTACGACAACCTCGTGGCAACCGTCAACGCCAACCTGGGCGCACTGCACGAGTATTACGCGCTGCGCACGCGGGCCCTCGGGCTTGCGCCCGGCGGGCTGCGCCACTGGGACGTCTACGTTCCCATGCTGCCCGAAGCCAGGGCGCGCCACCGCTACGACGAGGCGGTGGACCTGATTTCCGAAGCGCTCGCCCCACTTGGCCCTGAATACGTCGGCACCCTGCGCGCGGGCCTGCTCGGCCGCTGGGTGGACCGCTACGAAAACCGCGGCAAGCGCTCGGGCGCCTTTTCCGCGGGCGGCTTCACCGGCGAACCCTACATCCTCATGAACTACAAGGAAGACGTCCTGCGCGACGTCTTCACCCTCGCGCACGAGGGCGGGCATTCCATGCACTCCTGGTACTCCGCGCGCAACAATCCCTTCCTCTGCTATTCCTACACCATTTTCGAGGCCGAGGTGGCCAGCACGTTCAACGAGGAACTGCTGTTCCGCCACCTTTACGACCGCAGCGCCGACAGGGCGGCCCGCGCCAGCCTCCTGGCTTCGCGGCTGGACGACATGCTGGCCACGCTGTTCCGCCAGACCATGTTCGCCGAGT
>CAYRXK010000008.1:29168-43864 GCA_964428265.1 uncultured Treponemataceae bacterium | reverse complement strand
AGGATGCGCGATCCGAGCGAGGCGCGCGCGAATCCGCGGGCTTCCAGGAGGGCGGTTTCGCGCGGCGTCCAGCCGCGTTCGCTGCCGATGGCCAGCCACAGCGGCGCGGCGAAGGGCCCCAAATCGCCGAAACGCGCGGCGCCCGCGCCGGGATGGAAGAACACCCGGGAGGCGCTTCCGCCCGGTGCGGCTCCTTCACCCGCAGCTGCCCTTTCGCCATCCGCGGCGTCGATCGCCCGATCGAGCGACCAGAACATCCGCACCTCGGGCAGGCGCGGATTGCCCGCCTGCTCGGCGCCCTCGGAGAGGGGAAGCGCGAATTCGCCCTTCCTGAAAAAATCGCTTTCGGCGTAGGATTTTTCTCCCAGATCGCTCAACGCGAACCAGACGCGTTCGACACCCAGGCTGGTCAGGTCCTTAAGGATCCGCCCCGACTGGATGGGACGGGGAAAGCCCATGAGCACGCGCACCGGGTGCAGGGGCGGCGCCTCTCCGGTCTTCTCGAACGACAGCGACATCGACTCGGCGTCGAGCATGTCGATGCGCGCGACGCCGATGCTGCCGTCCGAAAGGCCCGCAGACAGGCTGTCGCCTGCCTTCTTGCGGAGGATGCGCGTGACGTGCTGGTAGCGCCGGTCAGCGCGGGGAAGGGGCTGGCCGGCTTCGCCGGGTTCAAGAATGAGCAGGTTCACCGGACGGGATCCGCCTCCGCCTGATAATCCACGCCGGGAACCGCGAAACCGTGCACGCGCAGGAAATCCTCGCGGAAACCCTCGACATCGGCCAGGTCGCGGATGCTGGACTCATCCAGCCGCGCCATGCGCGACGAAACCTCGCGCTGCACGGCATCTCCCATTTCCAGTTCGTCCACGCGGATGCGGGACTGCGCGTCAACCGGCACGGCGGCGCCATCGGCGCGGTACAGCCGGTCGCGGAACAGGCGCACGATCTGGTCCAGGCAATCCTCGTGTATGCCGCGCTCCTTCATCACCTTGAACAGGGTGGACACATACAGGGGAATGACGGGGATGACCGCGCTCGACCTCGTGACCAGCGCCTTGTTGATCGACACGAAGGCGCGCAGCGATCCGTCGGAGTGGCGGGCGTCCAGGGCGCGGGCGGTATCCTCGAGATGGGTCTTGGCTCGGCCGATGGTACCGTCGCGGTAGATCGGCCAGGACAGTTCGGGTCCCAGGTACGAATAGGCGACCGTGACGGCGCGGGGCGCCAGGACTCCGGCAGATTCCAGGGCATCCATCCAGAGCGCCCAGTCCTCGCCGCCCATCACCTTGACGGTTTCGGCGATCTCGGTATCGTTCGCGCGGCCGATGCTGGCGTCGCTCATCCTGCCGGAAAATATGTCCACCGTGCGGCCGGTGTAGTCCGCGCCGATCGGCTTGATGACCGAGCGATACATGGCGCCGGTTTCCGGATCCACGCGTACCGGACTGGCGAGCGAGTAGACGACCAGGTCAAAGCGGATGCCCAGTTCGCGCGCCGCGGCGATGGCCACTGTCTTGGCCTGGGCGGAAAAGGCATCCATATTGAGGGTTCGGCACGCCAGGCCCGAGGCTGCAGCCTGCCGGTCGAATTCGCGGTTGGAGTACCAGCCGGCCGATCCGGTCTTGTTGTCGGAGGGTTCCTTTTCGTAGGAAAGCCCCACCGTGGCCGCGCCATACCCGAAGGCGGCCGCGATGCGGGAGGCGAGGCCGTAGCCCGTGGAGCAGCCTATGACCAGGACGGCCTTGGGAGCGCGGGCCGCTGCGGATCCGCCGGCCATGGAATTGCCGCCGGCCGCGGCGAAGGGCAGGGCGGCGCGGGCCCTGGCGATCTGCAGGTCGGTTTCCGCGGCGCAGCCGGCGGGATGGGCGTTCAGGCAGATGTTGTTGCGCACCATCGGGGTGATGATCATTCAGCGACCCCCGAGGCCATCGCGAACCACTCGGCTTCCACCGCGATCTGGCCGTTCACGGTGCCGGTGCCCTTCTGGTGCACGGTCTGGGACGTGGCGCGCAGGTTCTGTATGTCGATCCTGACCGTATCGCCGGGCCGCACCTGGGCGCGGAAGGTGGCGGTCTTTATGCGCGCGAACATGAACAGGCCCTTGGGCACCACCCCCATTTTCTTCACGCCGGCGCCGCCCGCCTGGGCGAGCATCTCCACGAGGAGGACGCCGGGTACCACGGGATAGGCGGGAAAATGGCCCTTGAAGAACCACTCGTCGGCGCGGAACGTCCTGGATCCGACGATCCTGCCATCCTCGACACCGACTTCATCGACCATCAGAAAGGGCTCCCGGTGCGGAAGCCAGGCTTCTATTTCTCGCATTGCGGCGGTTCCCCCGATCACGGTTTGGAAAATACGAGTACGCCGTTGTGGCCGCCGAATCCCAGCGATGCCGACATGGCGGCGCGGACCTCGGCGCGCGCGGCGCGGTTGGCAGTATAGTCCAGATCGCAGCCTGCTTCCACATCGGGATTGTCCAGGTTGATGGTCGGGGGAATGACGCCCGTTTCGATGGCCTTTACGCAGGCGATGGCTTCGATGGCGCCGGCGGCGCCGAGACAGTGCCCGGTCATGCTCTTGGTCGAGCTGATCTTCAGGGCGCGCGCCGCGTCGCCGAAGGAGGTCTTGACCATGGCGGTTTCGGTGGGATCGTTCAGCTGGGTCGAGGTGCCGTGCGCGTTGTAGTACGTGATGTCGGCGGGCTTCAGGCCCGAGTCCGCCAGCGCCCGCGCGATGGCCTTGGCGCCGCCGGCCCCGCTGGGCTCCGGCGCGGTCAGGTGGTGGGCGTCGCAGCTGGCGCCGTAGCCTGAGAGCACCGCGTAGATGCGCGCGCCGCGGGCCAGGGCGGCGTCGTAGTCTTCCAGGATCATGACGCCGGCGCCCTCGCCGATGACGAACCCCTCGCGGTCCTTGTCGAAGGGGCGCGAGGCGCGGGTGGGGTCGTCGTTGCGCGCCGAGGAGAGGGCCTTCAGGCGGCAGAAGCCACCCATGGCGAATTCGGTGATGGACGCCTCGGTGCCGCCGGCGAGGGCCACATCGATGCGGCCCGCGCGCAGCAGGTCCAGGGCTTGGCCGATGGCGTCGGTGCCGGAGGCGCAGGCGGTCACCTGGGTGAAGGCCGGCCCGTGCAGGCCCAGGCGGATGGCCACGTTGCCGGCCGCCTCGTTGGCGATCATCAGGGGCACCGTCATGGGCGGCATGCGGTCGGGGCCGGATTCAAGCATCTTGGCATGCGCCTCGCAGAACACGTCGATGCCGCCGATGCCGTTGCCCAGCACCACGCCCACGCGGTCGTGGTCATAGTCGGCGGCGGCGGGCGCGGTGCCCGCGGAGCCCGCCGCGGAGCCCTGCGTATCCGTGAAGCCGGCATCGCGCCAGGCCTGCACGGCGGCCGAAACCGCGTACTGGCTGAACAGCGCCATCTTCCTGGCTTCCTTGCGGTCGATCCAGGGCGAGGGGTCGAAGTCCTTCACCTCGCCGGCGATCCTCGATTCCAGGCGCGAGGCGTCGAATTTCGTGACCGGGCCGATGCCGCTCTTTCCCTCGGACAGGGAATTCCAGAACGTTTCCACATTGTTGCCCACGGCGCTGATCACGCCCAGGCCGGTAACCGCTATTTTCCTCATCCTGTTCTCCTGTGGGGGCGTCGCGCCCGAGTTACCAGCGGATGACGCTGGCGCCGTAAGTCAATCCCGCGCCGAATCCGAGCAGCATGATCAGGTCTCCGGTTTTCAGGAGGCCCTTTTCGTCCATCTCGGCCAGCGCTATCGGCACGCTGGCCGCCGAGGTGTTGGCGAATTCCTCGATATTCATGTAGAAGTGGTCTTCGGGGATGCCGAAGCGCTTGGCAGCGGCCTGCACGATGCGCGCGTTGGCCTGGTGCGGCACGATCCAGCGGAAATCCTCGAGCCGGTAGGCGGTGGCGTGCATGATGCGCTCGATGAGGACGGTGATCGACTTCACGGCGAAACTGTACACGTTCTTGCCGTTCATGGTGAGTATGGGCGAGGTCGGGGTTTCGCGCGAAAACGCGTTCGGACGCTGGCTCTGAGTCAGCATGAGGTCGCTGGCGCCGCCGCCGTCCGCGCCGAGGATGAATTCCAGGCAGCCGCGGCCGGGCTCCTCGATCCGCGAAAGGACCGCCGCGCCAGCGCCGTCGCCGAAGAGCACGCAGGAAGCGCGGTCGTTCCAGTCCACGATGCGGCTGAGGGATTCGGCGCCGATCACCAGCGCGTGCTTGCCGCGGCGCGCTTCGAGCATGGACGCTGCGACGTCCAGCGCGTAGATGAATCCGGTGCAGCCTGCGACCACGTCCATGGCGGCGCAGCCGTGCGCGCCGATCTTGTCCTGCACCAGGCAGGCGGCGCTCGGAAATCCGAAGTAATCGGGGGTGACGGTGGCCACCACGATCACGCTGACCTCGTGCGGCGATATCTTCGCCTTGGCCAGGGCTTTTTTCGCCGCGTCGGCCGCCATGTCGCTGGTGAGCACGCCGTCGGGGGCTATGTGCCGGGCTCCGATGCCCGTGTGCGACCTGATCCACTCGTCGGTGGTGTCGACCTTCGTGCCGAGTTCCTCGTTTGAAATTCTCAGTTCGGGGATATGGGATGCAACGGACCGTATGACTACGGACATGGTTCCTCCAAAATGACAAAATATGAATATTTGTCATATGGATGGAACCACGAAACGGCTCTTGCTGTCAAGACAAAGGAAGATTCAGGAGGCCGGCGGAGTATCCGGCGCGCTTTCGCCCAGCAGCGCTATGAAATCCGCTTCCTCCAGGGTTTCTTTCTCCAGGAGCGCGGCCGCCACCGAGTCGAGAAGTCCGCGGCGCGCGCGCAGCAGGTCCCGGACGGCGGCGTACCGGACGGCGATGATGCGGGCGATTTCCTCGTCGACGTAGCGCTGGGTTTCCTCGCTGTATTCGCGGGTGAGGAACGAGTCCGCCTGGCCGGGCGCGTAACCCGAGCCGCGCCGTGTAAGCGCGACATGGCGGAATCGCTCCGACATGCCGTACTCGGTGATCATGCGCCGGACTATGTCGGTGGCGCGGGTGATGTCGTTGGAGGCGCCGGTGGAAATGGACTCGAACACGAGTTCCTCGGCGGCGCGGCCGCCAAGCAGCACGTCGATCTTGCCCAGGAGCTCCTCCTCGCTGACGATGTAGCGGTCCTCAAGCGGCAGCTGCAGGGTGTACCCGAGCGCGCCGAAGCCGCGCGGCACGATGGACACCTTGCGGACCGGATCGGATCCGGGCGTGAAGGCCGCGGTCAGGGCGTGCCCCGTCTCGTGGAAGGCCACCACGCGGCGCTCCTTTTCGTTGATGACCTTGGTTTTCTTTTCCAGGCCTGCGATGACCTTTTCGATCGCTTCGTTGAAGTCCGCCTGCGATACGCGTTTGCGGCCGGCGCGCACCGCCAGGAGGGCCGCCTCGTTCACGATGTTCGCAAGGTCCGCTCCGACAAATCCGGGAGTGCCGCGCGCCACCTTGGCAAGGTCCACCTCCGGATCCAGCTTGACCGCCTTGGCATGGATGCGCAGGATCGCCTCGCGGCCGGCGAGGTCCGGGCGGTCAACCAACACCTGCCGGTCGAAGCGCCCGGGGCGCAGCAGCGCCGGATCGAGCACGTCGGGACGGTTGGTGGCCGCCAGGATGATCAGGCCGGAAGTGGCATCGAAACCGTCCATCTCCACCAGGAGCTGGTTCAGGGTCTGCTCGCGCTCGTCGTTGCCGCCCATGGGGCCTGTGATGCGGCTCTTGCCGAGGGCGTCCAGTTCATCGATGAAGACGATGCAGGGCGCCTTTTCACGCGCCTGCTTGAACAGGTCGCGCACGCGGGCGGCTCCCACGCCGACGAACATCTCCACGAATTCGGCACCCGACATGCGGAAGAAGGATACGCCCGCCTCGCCGGCGACCGCGCGCGCCAGAAGGGTCTTGCCGGTTCCGGGAGGGCCGACCAGCAGGACGCCCTTGGGGATCTTACCGCCGATGTCCGTGTACTTGCGGGGGTTCTTCAGGAAATCCACCACCTCGACCAGTTCGGCCTTGGCTTCGTCCACCCCCGCGATGTCGGTGAACCGTGTCTTGATGTCGCCTTCGGCGACGATCGTGGCCTTGTTCTGCCCGAAGGCCAGCACGTTCGACCCCGCGCCCGACATCCGCGAGGAAATGGTGCGCCAGATGAAGAACATGATTCCGAAGGGTATGATCCAGTTGAAGAGGAAGGAGAGTATGGCCGAATTCTCGCGCGGGGCGGCGGAGTAGACGACATCCTTTTCGTCGAGCAGCGCGGTGAAGCCGGGGTCCGCCACGGGCACGGTCTTGAAGACGCCGCCCTGGGTCGCGGCGGCGCTGCGGCGCACGGCGAAGGTGTCGGGCGCGTTCCGGGCGGCGAGTTCCGTATAGCCGGTGTAGTAGTTGGCGTCGATGTCGATCCGCACGATTTCGCCGGAGCGGATCTTGTCCTTGAATACCGAATAGGGCACGACCGAACTGTCGGTCCGGAACACCAGGTAGTTGAACAGGCTGACGGCTACGAACATGGCCAGGATGTACCCGAGCGAAAACCGCATCTGGAAGCCGCCCATGGGATTGGGCTTCGGGCCGCCCTTGCCGCCGCGCGGTGCCTGTGGAGGTTTGAATCGCCATCCCGAAGCTTTGCGTGCCATCGCGTACTCCTACCTGTAATGTACTACATCCGGGCTCCCGGTTGCGGTTCGCGGCGCGAAATACCGACGGAACTTGACCCCGGCACCTGCTTTCACGTATATTTTCGCCGTCAACCACACAACATACCAGTTCGGGAGGATATCGTCATGAACGTCAAACCCCTTGGCGACCGCGTACTCATCAAGGTCAGGGAAAGCGAAACCAAGACCGCCGGCGGCATCATCATTCCGCAGACTGCGCAGGAAAAGACGCAGACGGGCGCCGTCGTCGCCATCGGCACCGACACCGAAGTCATCAAGGTCAAAGTCGGGGATCAGGTCATGTACGACAAGTACGCCGGCACCCAGATCAAGATCGGCGGCGACGAGCACCTCATCGTCAAGATGCAGGACATTCTCGCGGTCATCGACTGATACCGCCCTGACCGCGCCGCATCGTGGCGGCGAAAAAAAGCCCGGTCCGCATGCGCGGATCGGGCTTTTTCATTCTGGGGCCGGCAACCGGCCGGCCTTCGGATGGCATTCGGCAGGTATGCCGAAGTGACCGGTCGCGAAAGATGAGGCGCTGAGGGTTTCAGGGCCGCAGGATGGCCAGCACCTCTTCGGAGCTGGAGGCCGCGAGGATGGCCTTGCGCTTTTCTTCGGAACGGAAGAGCATGCTGACTTCGGCCAGGAACTGCAGGTGCGGGCCGGTCTTGTCCGCGGGCGATATGGTCATGATGAAGATGCGGCAACCCTGCCGGTCCAGCGCGTCGAAATCCACCTCGTGATCGGACACGCCGACGACGGCCACCAGCGAATCCACCGCGCGGGTCTTGCCGTGCGGGATGGCGATGCCGTGTTTCATGCCCGTGCTCATGCGCCGTTCGCGTTCGAATACCGACTGCAGCACTTCCTCGGGGCGCGAGAGGTTGCCCGATTTGACGGCGACATCCACCAGTTCGCGGATGATGGCATCCTTGGTGGTGCCTTTGAGGTGAAGGACGATAGTGTCGGGTCGCAAGACGCTCATGAGGTCCATGAATCGATAGTACGATCGGCCACGCGGGGCGTCAAGCCTAGGCTGCCGCCGTGTATCGGCCCCGGGCTCCCGCCGTGCTTCAGGTCCGGGCTTCCGCCTGCGCGCGCATGGCGGACACCGCCCCTATCCAGAGCGCATCCAGGAAGTTGCCGGCCATCGCGAGCGGAAAGGCGAGCGGCACCATGACCAGGTAGCCGTTCTCGAATCCGCGGCCGAAAAAGGCGCAGGTCGCCGCCAGCACGGCCAGGTTCAGCGGCCCCTGGATGGAACCCGCCACGAAGACCGCGGCGGGTACCACCAGCAGGATGCGCAGGAGGTTGGATCCGGAAAGTCCGGGACCCGCGTAGGAAGACAGGATGACCACGAAGGCGCTCGCGGAAAGCAGGGCCGTGCCGGCGCGACCCGCCCAGAGTCCCAGCGGTATGATCAAGCCATCCACCTTCCGGGGGATCCCCAGGCTTTCATGGCCGTGCTTGGCCAGCAGGAAGGCGGCAGGGCGTACATCGGCAAAGATCGCGGCCACCAGCGCGGGCCCGAGGAACGCGTATACCGTGAGGAAAGGATTTTGACGGCGGTTCGCGAGCCAAAGGACGAGCGGAATGATGACAAGGGCGGCGATGGCGGTCTGCGCCCCGATCAGTGTCAGGATCCTGGCATAGAATCCGGTGGCGACGATCCCGCGCAGCCGGAATGCGGCCAGCGCCGCGGCTGGGATAAGCAGGGCACCCAGGATTTCGGCGATGAACGTGCCGATCTGCCAGGTCATGTGCGACAGGGAATCGAACAAGGCGAATGCCGGCCTGGATGCCACGCGGTCGTGGCTGAACGCGATGCCGAGCACGAAGGCCAGGAATGCGGGAGGAACCACCGAAAGCTGCGCGTCGGCGAATATCCGTGCCGGGTTGTACGGGAAGATGGATGCGACGAAATCCGCGAAGCGCGGCGCCGTGACCGCGGCTATGTCGGCGCGCAGCGGGATCCGCACGGGCGAAAAGGCCAGTCCCGCCAGAAGTCCCAGCGCCGCGGCTCCAAGAGTGCCGGCGGCGAAGGCCAGGGCAGTATTGCCGAGCGACGGCCAGAGGCGCTCCTCGTCGTAGCGTTCGCAGACCGCCACGGGCAGGGTGAAAAATACGAAGGGCAGCACGATGTAGCTGGAGATCCTGACGGCGAAATCCGCCCAAACCGGCAGCGCCGATTCAGGGGCTCCCGAACCGGGCGGCAGCACCGCGTGCAATGCGAAGCCGAGCAGAATGCCCAGAAGGTATTTAAGCCAGAGTTTCATGGCCGCCATCCTTGCGGGTTGTCGACGGGAACCTCGAACCAGAACCTGGAACCTATGCCTGGTTCGCTCTCCGCCCCTATGCGGCCCGCCATGAGTTCGACGAGCTTCCTGGCGATCGCGAGGCCAAGGCCTGTCCCCTCGTAGCGGCGCGTGGTGGAGCCATCGGCCTGCAGGAAGGGCGTGAAGAGCTTCGCAAGTACGTCGGGCGCGATGCCGATGCCCGTGTCGCGCACTTCGATGCGGAGCGTGACGCGATCGGGCCCGAGCGGTTCGGTGCGGCATTCGATGTCCACGCGGCCGCGATCGGTGAACTTCACGGCGTTGCCGGCCAGGTTCCGGAGCACCCGGGCGAGCCGGGTGGCATCGCCCCGGAGGATGCGCGGAAGCCCGGCGGTGGCGGCGTGCAGCGCGATGCCCTTGGCCGAAGCGTCCGCCTCGATCTGGCGCGTCGCCTCGCGGATGAGTCCGGCGGGGTCGAAATCGCGGGATTCCAGGGTCATCTCGTCGATCTCGATCCTGGATATGTCGAGGATATCGTTGATGATGCGCAGCAGGTGTTCGGCGGCAGACGTCATTTTCGCCAGCTTGTCCGACTGGCCCGGCGCAAGGGAGCCCGACCGGAGCAGGTGCGCGTATCCGATGATGGCGTTCATGGGCGTACGGATTTCGTGGCTGATGGTGGAAAGGAAGGCGCTCTTGGCGCGGCTTGCCGCCTGCGCCTCGTGCATGGCGGTTTCGAGCTGGGCGGTGCGATGGGCTACCAGGTCCTCCAGATGGAGGCGATAGGCGTCGAGTTCCCGCTGGACTTCCTTCTGGGCGCTGATGTTGTTGATGCCGACGATGATGGCGGGCTCGCCCTCGTAGTGGATGAACGAGGCGGACATGAGGGCCCAGTAGGGCGTGCGATCCCCGTCGAGCAGCTCTATTTCGTAATCGTGCAGGCTGCCCGAGCTCCGGAGCGCGTCGAGGAAGCGCGCGCGGTCTTCGGGATTCTTGTAGAAATCCAGCGCGGCCGATCCGCGCGCCGTTTCCGGATCGAAATGCAGGAGGGTCGCTGCCCTTTTGTTGCCGTATACGAGGACGCCGTCGCGTACCCGGGCGATGATGACGGGGAAGGGCGCGGACTCCAGGATTTTGCCGACCGTATCGTTGTTCTGTTCCGGACGCATCGAGCCCAGTATACGCGCGGAAAGCGCCGCAATGGAACCGCCTGCGCGAAACTCAATCTATCGCGGCGAGGGCTTCCGGATCGAGGATGACGATGCCGCGCAGGCCACGGAGCTCGATGAGCCCCCGATCCTGGAAGCCAGCCAGCTTGCGGGAGAGGGTTTCCTGCGTCATGCCGAGCTGCGAGGCGAAATCGCCCTTGGACAGGACCAGGTCGAAGGAGCGGCGGCCGCCGGAGGCTTCCAGCAGCGCCTGGGCAAGGCGCTGCTCCGCGGGATGCAGGCTGATGTCTTCTATCAGGGCTTCGGCCCGCTCCAGGCGGGAACTCAGCGCCTCCATGACGCGAAGCGCGATGGAAGGGTACTTCAGCATCAGCGCCTTGAGTTTGTCGCCCTCGATCACGCACATGGCGCAGTCTTCCATCGCTTCCGCGTAATCGGGAAGGGGCGTGTCGTTCAGGATCGTGAGTTCGCCCATGAAATCGCCGGGCCCCAGGACCCGCAGCACTTGAACCTTGCCGGAGGGGCTGTAGCGCGAAATCTTCACGCGGCCGGAGTGGATCACGTAGAGCCTCTTTTCCTTTTTCCCCGCGAGGTAGACGGACCGGCCCTTTTCGTAGGCGCGCTCCATGGTGATCGCGGCGATTTCCGCCATTTCGTCAGGCGTCAATCCTGAGAAGATCGGCACTATGCCGATGCAGCCGGCTCCCGTCGTCGCGCATGTCGTTCCGCCCATCCGTTTTCTCCTTTCCGCGCAAGCCTCTTCCGCGATATCCGAGCAGCCTTACGGCATTCACGATCACGATCAGCACCGATGCCTCGTGCACCAGCATGCCGAACGAAAGGTCCACGGTCTTGACCAGCACGCCGGCGAGCAGCAGCGCCACGACCGCCAGCGCGAACCTGATGTTCTGGCGCATGTTGCGCACCGTCGCGCGGCTCAGCCCCATGGCGTAGGATAGCCTGGTCGCGTCGTCCGACATCAGGACGACGTCCGCGGTCTCCATCGCCACATCGGCCCCGGCGCCGCCAATCGCGATGCCCAGGTCCGCCGAGGCTAGGGCCGGCGCGTCGTTGATGCCGTCGCCGACCATCGCGGTGCGCCCGTGCTTCGCGCGCAGTTCGCCCAGCACCCTGACCTTGTCTTCCGGCAGGAGTTCGGCGTGGTAACCGTCCAGCCCCAGTTCTTCCGAAATGGCGGCGGCGGCCCGCGCGTTGTCGCCGGTCAGCATGACGATGCGCCGTATGCCCAGCGCCCGGAGGTCGGAGACCAGCCGCCGCGCTCCGGGCCTCAGGACGTCGGCGATGAAGATGGCTCCGAACGCCCGCTCCCCGTCGCCGACCAGCACCGCGGTCTTTCCGAGCCGCTCCTCGGCCGCGAGGCGATCCTCCAACCGCGAGTAATCCACCGACCGTTCCGCGAAAAGCTTCCTGCTCCCAACAAGATACGTCCGTCCGCGCAGATTGAACACCAGCCCGCGGCCTGTGATCATCTCGGGGGCTTCGGGTTTGTCGCCGGGGGCGCCGAACCGCGCGGCCGCTTCGCGGATGATGGCCGCGCCGAGCGGGTGTTCCGAATACGCCTCGCCGACTGCCGCGATCCGCAGAAGCTCGTTTTCCTCCATGCCATCGGCGACGATGCCCGTCACCGCGGGCTTGCCGACCGTGAGCGTGCCCGTCTTGTCGAAGGCGATCGCTTTGACCGTCCCCAGTTTTTCCATGATGTCGCCGCCCTTCACCAGGACGCCGTGGCGGGCGCCGTTGCCGATGCCCGCGACGATGGACACGGGCGCCGAGATGACGAGCGCGCCGGGGCAGGCGATGACCAGGAGGGTCAGTGACAGGGCGAGGTCGCGGGTGACCAGGTACATCACGACCGCCAGGACAATGATGGCGGGCGTGTACCAGCGTGAAAACCGTTCCAGCATCTTCTGGGTTTTGGCCTTCTTGTCCTGCGCCTCCTCGACCAGGGCCAGGATGCGCGAAAAGACCGTGTCGTCGCCCACCTTGTCGGCCTGCAGGATGAGGTAGCCCGATTCGATGACCGTGCCCGTGAACACCGTGTCGCCCGGGCCGCGGCCGACGGGCAGCGGCTCGCCGGTGATGGCGGCCTGGTTCACGAAGCCCGCGCCCTCCAGCACCGTGCCGTCGACGGGGATTTTTTCGCCGGGCTTCACCATCACGCGGTCGCCCCGGACCGTTTCGGCCGGCGGCAGTTCCCTGTAGGCGCCGTCACGCAGCACGCGCGCCGTGAGTGGCGCGAGATCGAGCAGGGCCTTGATGGAGGATCGTGTCTTTTCGATGGTCCTCGCCTCGAGATGATCACCGAGCGTGAAAAGGAAGGTGACGGCCGCGGCTTCCCAGAATTCGCCGATGACAATCGCGCCCGAGACCGCGAGGGTCACGAGGGCGTCGATCCCGACGATGCCGTAGCGCAGGGCGCCTGCGGCCTTGAGGAATATGGGGGTGCCGGCCACGACCGTGGTGGCGAGCATCAGGACTATCGTCACTGGCTGATAGCCCGGGAACTCCTTCAGGATGAACGAGGCGGCCGCGAAAATCCCCGCGACGAGGATCCGCGCGCCCTTGGGAATCCGTGGAATGGTCATCCGGCACCCCCTCGCGCGTTTCAGCGTTCGCCCAGAACGCTGTAGCCCAGAGCGGCGATCCTCGCCTTGATCTGGTCGGACGAGATCGCGGCCTCGTCGAACGCGACCCGGACGCGCGAGCTGTTGAACATGACCTCGGATTCCGAGATACCTCCCGTCTTGCCGAGCATGCCCTCGATTTTCCTTATGCAGCTTGGGCAGGTCACCGTTTCCAATTGATACGTCTTTGTCGTCATACCGAACCTCCTTGAATCAGGTTTCGGATACAACATACGCGTCCGTACGGGACGCTTCCTTGACGCAGGTCAAATGCGGGCGGTTTTTCCAAAAAAATTCGCAGGGATGGAATAGAAAAAGGGAGAGGTAGGGGCGAATCCGGCGCTGACGAAGGGGGAAATGGCCCAGGGCCGATTCGAACGGCCGACCTGCTGCTTAGGAGGCAGCCGCTCTATCCATCTGAGCTACTGGGTCGCGGTGCTGGCAAATCTAGCCGATCGGCGCTCCGCTGTCAACGACAGGCGGCGATTTCGGCGCGTCCGGCAGCTTGCCCTCGCGATCCAGCCGCTCCAGCTCCGCGAATGGGTCGGCCTGCGCTTCCAGCCGGCCGGCCTTCAGGTCGTCCAGGTAGCGCGACAGCTCTTCGGAACGGCGGCGGATCCGTTCGATCGCGTCGGCGCCTCCGGCTCCAGCGCCGGCCTGTCCGGCGGCCCCGGCTCCCGCGGCGTCCGCGCCGCCCGAGCCCGCGCCGGCCGCGTGCACCTTGGCCAGGTCGAGCTTCATGCGCGACAGCTGGTGCACCGAAGAAGTCAGCCTGAGCCCGATCAGTTCCTTCTGGTCCTGCAGTTCGCGGTGCGCCTTCAGCTGGCGATCGATCTCGTCGATTGATGCCTGGTACTCCTTGCGGAGCGTGTCGGAGGCGCTGGGAAGCCTCTCTTTAAGGCTGGCGGCGTCGCGGCGCAGGGAGTCCAGCGGAATCGACGCCAGGATGCGGTCCAGTTCGTGGGCGGTGCTGGCCAGGGTGCGGACCTGGTCCAGGTAGCGCGTCAGGTCCAGGCTGGTTTCCGCGGCGTCGCGCCGGTCCTGGTGGCGGCGCATCTCGGCGCCGATATCGCGGATGGCGGTTTCCGCCTCGCGGTACAGGCCGGCGTAGTCGCCAAGCTCCTCGGCAGTGCGGCGCCGGGCTTCGCCGGAGGCGAACAGCTCCCGGCGTCCGCCCTCGATCCCCTGCGATGCGTAGAATCGCCCGAGACGCGGGGGCATGGACACGGCATGTCCGATCGCGTGCAGGAAGGCCGTGCCGGCGAGGATGGCGGAGGGTATGAGGAACCAGGGCGTGGCGGGCGAAGTGAACATGTTTATGGCGAAGAGCAGGGGCGGCACGGTGAAGGCGCTGACCAGGTGGCCCGAAAGACTGTCGCGCTGCCGGTTGATGCGCTTGTATTCGGCCAGGGCATTGGCGTCCAGGTCGGGCAGGGCGCGGGCTTCGGCAGCCTGGCGGCCGACCCTGCGCAGGTCGACTATGTTACCCACCACTCCGATCGCCCAGGAGAGCGCGACGATGGCCGACCAGGGGAATCCGGTGGCGACGAAGATGTTCAGCGCGACGAGGCCCGCGTTGACCACGATGAATGAAGAAAGGTTGCCCCACAGGCCCTTGCGCAGTCGCGCGTGTTTCGTCTCGAGGGAGGCTCGGTAGCGTTCAGCCTCGTTCCTGGCCGGCGGGCTGCCCGCGAACGCTTTCCTGAGCGCCGAGGCGGCGGAGGCTATGCCACGGGAACCCGCGTCGACGAAACGGTCGATGGATGCGGCGTGCTCCTGCGTGAAGTGGCCGCCGAAAGAGCGTTCGATCTCGGCGACGATGCCGTGTACCGCCTGTTCGATGCCCTTGGCGATGTCGCCGCCGCCTGCGGACGCTTGGCCGCCGCGGTCGCCGCCGA
>CAYRXK010000008.1:4793-29068 GCA_964428265.1 uncultured Treponemataceae bacterium | reverse complement strand
CCCTTGGCGATGTCGCCGCCGCCTGCGGACGCTTGGCCGCCGCGGTCGCCGCCGAGGCCGCGGTCGCCGCCCGGCATGCCGTCTGCCGCGCGCGGGTTGCGGATAAGGATGCCCGAGTCAGCCAGCGAGGCGATGGCTTCGAGCGCTTCGGGGCCGTAGTGGCCGTAGCGGCGCCGGGCTTCGGCGACATCGAGGCGCCTGCCTTCGCGCCGTATGTCGTCGAGGATGAGGGCGCGGATCTCGTCGGGACGGGGGGTGTGCGCTTCCATTTTTGATCCGGTCAAGCATAGGTCCGCCGCGCTGCGGCGTCAATGCGGCGGACGAAGCGCGGACGGGGCCCGGATCAGCGGTCCTGCGAGAACGAAAGCAGGGGTTCCGGCAGGGACACGCGCGACAGGCGCAGGGGTATTTCCTCGTCCGGGCTGAAATTCCTGCCGCGGAGGCGCGTTTCGATTCCCAGCGCGGGGATGTACAGCAGCGCGTCCGCGTCGTTCACCTGCGCCACGATGCCCGTGCCGCGCCAGTCGGGGTTCCGCGAAAGGAAGACGGCCGTCCAGAACAGTTCGCTGTCGCGCTCCGCCTGCCGGTTGGGGGCTATGGCCGCGCTGGCGGCCGCGCAGCGCCGGGCGATTTCGTCGGCGTCCAGCGGTTCGAGGGCGCCGCCTGCGAGCGCGGCGCGGATCTGGTAGTGCGCCAGCAGGTCCTGGTAGCGCCGCAGGGGGCTGGTCACCTGGGCGTAGAACGGAAGCCCCAGGCCCCGGTGCGCGGAGACGGTGGGCCCGAGCATGCCGGCGCGCATGCCGCGGCGGCGCTGGTACTGTACCGAAAGGGGCGCGACGGCGCCTTCGGGGTCGACCCGCAGGGCTTCGGCCACCTGCGGCGCCT
The DNA here is from genome assembly GCA_964428265.1 of uncultured Treponemataceae bacterium. Lineage (GTDB taxonomy): Bacteria > Spirochaetota > Spirochaetia > Treponematales > Rectinemataceae > CAYRXK01. Next base: position 28,183 of record CAYRXK010000008.1, on the reverse strand, counting down.
CCTGCCCGTAGAAGGGGAAGGGCAGCGACCGCTCGAAAGCCCAGCGCGCCGCGGCCTCGCCCGCCAGGAGCATCAGTTCGCGCACGATCCGGGCGCTGCGCGTGCGCGGCTGCGCCTCGATCCTTACCTGGCCATCCGCCACATGCTGGGAAACCTCGGGGATGTCGATCTCGACCGCGCCGTTGTCAACGCGGCGCCGGCGCCGGCGGTCGGCGATGGCTTCCAGGGCTCCGAGGTCGGTGTCTCCGCCGTCCAGTAGGCGGTCGGCCGCCGTGTAGGTCAGCCGTTCCACCCGCAGCAGGGTTGCGCGGACTTCCACCACCGCAACGGAAGCGTCGTCCGCGAGGCGCACGCCGAACGACAGCGCCGGCGACTGTTCGGCCAGCCCCAGGCCGAAGCGGGGCACGGCGGCCTCGGGCAGCATGGGGACGATTCGTTCGGGCAGGTAGAGCGTGGCGCCGCGCTCAAGCGCCTCGATATCCACGGGCGATCCGGGGACGATGAGCGCCGCGGGGTCAGCCACGTGAACCCAGATCGTATCGCCATCGAGCGAAACCGCGTCGTCGGGATCCTGGGAATGTTCGTTGTCGATGGCCAGGGAGCGCAGGTGGCGAAGATCGAGGCGCGCCCCGGAGCCTTTGTCGGCGGCCGCGGTGGCGATGGCGGCGCCGGAGTCGGCGTCGGGCAGAGCGGCGCGCGGCGGCGAAAGCGGACAGCCCGCGCGGCGGGGCCAGGGGTTTACCGTGTCGGTCCAGACGCCTGCGCGCAGCAGGAATGCGTGGGCGGCCCCGGGCGTCTCGGCGAATCCGAGCTCCTTCGCAAGGCGCGAGCGGGAACTCTGGCCATAGGCCAGGGCCTCGATCTCCGAAAGGAAGCGGCCATCGTCCGTGCCTATGGCGCCCCTGGCGGCGCGCGCAAGGAAATCAGCCCTGGCTTCGTCTTCGCGCTCGCGATCGAGCCGCTTTTTTTCGGACGCGGCGCGCTGGTCGTCGTCCAGGGGATAGGGGCGGCCCGAATCCAGGGCGAAGCTGCGGCCCCGTTCGGCTTCCTGAAAGCAGGCGAGGGTCTCTGACGGCCCGGAGGCGCCGAATACCAGATCGGCGAATTCAGCCCATTCCAGGTACGCGCGCGGGGCGCCGGGCTCAGGCGCGGTCATGGCGCGGGCGGTTTCGAAATCGCCCCCGGTGGCGGGGGCGGGCAGCGCGGAGAGTGATCCTTCGGCGAGCAGGACCAGGTCCTTGTCGCGTACGCGCTGGCGTTCGCCGTCGGCGGCCTGCACGGTCAGCTTGTCGGCGTCGCGCGCGACGACGAATGCGGGCCTGCCGCGGTAGAGCACCAGCGATCCTTGGCGTATCATACACTTGTGTATACCGTTCGGCGTTGGTATTATGCAACGCCGGGGCCCTGCCCCACATCATAAAAGGAGTTCAACATGGTAGCACTGTCAGTAGGTATCGTCCTTGTCATCCTCGCGATCGTGGCCTGCCTGCCCGGCGTCCTGGGCTGGTGGAACGACGTGCTGGCCTTCCTGCGCGGCTCCGTGCCGGTCATCGCGGCCTTCGTGGGTCTGATCGCCATCTTCATCGGCGTCGCCGACATCAAGGACCGCCGCGAAGCCAAAAAAGAAGAAGAGGAAGAAGCGCGCAAGTCCGCCGAAGAATCCTCCAAGGATGACAAGAAATCCGAATGACACGAATCCGCCGTCCCGTAGCGATATCGGGGCGGCTTGACACGAAGGCGCATCTGTGGGATTATGCCACGCGCATTTTCAGTTCACACCAAGACCACGATGAAGGTATAGATTGATGAAGACTGTCTTCGTAACGCCAGCCACCGCCGACCGCGCCTGGTATGTGATCGATGCCGAGGGCAAGCCGCTCGGCCGTGTTGCCGCCAAGGTTGCTTCCATGCTCCGCGGCAAGAACAAGCCCACGTACACCCCCAGCCAGGAAACCGGCGATTTCGTCGTGGTCATCAATGCCGAAAAGGTCGCGCTCACGGGCCGCAAGAAGCAGCAGAAGATGTACTACCACCACACGGGGTTCCCCGGCGGCCTGAAGGACGCCAACTTCCGCGAACTGGTGGCGCGCGCTCCGGCCATGCCGCTGGAACTCGCCGTCAAGGGCATGCTCCCCAAGGGGCCCCTGGGCAGGAAGCTGTACAAGAACGCCAAGATCTATGCCGGTGCGCAGCACCCGCATGCCGCGCAGTCGCCGGTCGCGATCGATCTGTAACGCTAGGGAAGGGATGCAATGATCACCAATCTTGGAATCGGCACCGGCAGGCGCAAGTGCGCCGTGGCCCGCGTGTTCCTGCGTGAAGGTACCGGCAAGGTCCTCATCAACGATCGCGAACTGTCCGCCTATTTCGTCCAGGACGAGCTCGCCGTCAAGGTGCGCCGCCCCCTGGTAGTCACGGCCAGCGAAAACAAGTACGACATCGTCGTGTCGGTCCTGGGCGGCGGTCTGGCCGGCCAGGCGGGCGCCTGCGCCCACGGCATTGCCCGGGCCCTGTCCCAGGTCGATCCGGCCAACCACGTGTCGCTGCGCAACAACGGCCTGCTCACGCGCGATCCCCGCATGGTGGAACGCAAGAAGTACGGCCAGGCGGGTGCCCGCAGGCGCTTCCAGTTCTCCAAGCGCTAAAGGTATCGCGTGCGGATCGAATCCGTACGGATCGAAGCCTCCGGCATGGCGACCATCGTCGCTGCCGGAGGTTTTTCTTTTTCCGCACCCCTTCGCCGATTCGCGGATGCGGGATACCACCTTGCGGCAACCCGGGACGGGTACGAAATCGGCGACGAGGAGTACAAGGCCCTCCGCGAGGTCGCTGTCGCCTGGGAAGCCCGGCAGCGCGCCATCGCGCTCTGCGCCCGCGCCGAGCAGACCAGGGCGGGGCTGCAGGCCAAGCTCGCCGCGCGCGGATTCCGCGGCAGCGCGGTGCGCGACGCCCTGGATGCGCTGGAAGCCGAAGGCCTCCTGTCGGACGAACGGTTCGCGCGCGCCTGGATCCGTGCGCATGCGCCCGGGCCCGGTCATGGTCCGGGTATGGGTCCGGTCCGTGTGATGGCAGCGCTGCGGAGCCGTGGCGTGTCCGAAGAGACGGCAAAGGCGGCGATGGCCGATTTTCCGGTCATGGATGCGCTTCTGGCCGAGCTGACCGCCGCCCTCGGACCGGCCGATCCCGAATCGGCAGCGGCGCTTTCCGACGCTCTGCGCAGGCAGCTGCGCGAGTCCGGGTACCGCGGCGCCGACATAGATGCCGCCTTCGACGCCTACCTCGACATGGGACTGCGCCGGGATTGCTCTCGGTAAACGCGTATTGACATATTCACGAAACCGTTCCACAATAGTGCGTAATAAACCTGATTCGGGGGTTTCTTCGCATGGATGACGATATCCTCACGATAGAGGAAGTAGCCCGCTATTTGCGCGTTTCCGAGCGCACCGTATATGATTGGGCGCAGAAGGGCGAGATTCCGTCCGGCAAAATCGGCACGGTGTGGCGCTTCAAGAAGAGCGACATCGAGCGCTGGGTCAACGAACGCCTGTCGTCCAACCGCCCCGCGGGCCTGGCTGGCGTCGTGCAGATCCAGAACATCATCAGCACCGACAGGATCCTGTTCCTGAACTATTCCAAGAAGCGCGACGCCCTGGTCGCCCTGGCGGAAAACCTTGCCAGCGCTCCCCAGATCAAGAACCGCCAGGAACTCATTTCCGAAATCCTGCGCCGCGAGGAACTGATGAGCACCGCCATAGGGCGCGGAATCGCCATTCCCCATGTCAGGCTGTCGTCGGTCACCGACCTGGTGGTCTCCGTCGGTGTTTCCACCTGCGACATCACCGACTTCCAGTCGCTGGACGACATGCCCATCCGCCTGATGTTCATGATCGCCGCCGCCTACAACCAGCACGCCTATTACCTGCAGACGCTCTCGTTCTTCTCGTCCAGGCTGAAGGGCGCCGAACTGCGCGCCAACCTGATGGCCTGCACCACGCCCAAGGAAGTGTACGACCTTCTGGTCGCGCAGGACGCCTGATTCATGTCGAGGGGGGGATCGCTCCCCCGATACGGCGACAGAAAACCCGGGGCCTGGAGTCCCGGGTTTTTGTTTGTTCCGGCTCCATCGCGGCGCACCGCGGCGCGCTTTCTTGCGGCGGCGCGCCGTCCCGTGCTACGCTTTGCGGGTGAAGCGCCGACCCGCAAGGACGTTCCCGTGTTCCTGAAAAGCCTGGAAATCTTCGGCTTCAAATCCTTCGCCGACCGTACCCTCATAGAATTTTCCGACGGCATCTCGGCCCTGCTCGGTCCCAACGGCTGCGGCAAGTCCAATGTCGTAGACGCGATCAAGTGGGTCGTGGGCGAGCAGTCGGCCAAGTCGCTGCGCGCCGAAAGCATGGAAGACATCATTTTCAACGGCACGGAAACGCGCAAGGCGCTCTCCGTCGCCGAAGTCACCGTCACCATCTCGAACGAGACGGCCCGTTTGCCGCTGGATGTCTCGGAGGTCGCGATAAAGCGCCGCCTGTACCGTTCGGGCGAGAGCGAGTACCTGATCAACGGCAAGCAGGCCAAGCTCAAGGAAATCCGCGAGCTGTTCTGGGACACGGGTATCGGAAAATCCGCCTACTCGGTGATGGAGCAGGGAAAGATCGACCAGATCCTGTCGTCCAAGCCCGAGGACCGGCGCTACCTGTTCGAGGAAGCGGCGGGCATAACCAAGCACAAAGCCAGATCGCGCGAGGCGGAGCTGAAACTGGAGCGCACCGAGGAAAACATGCGGCAGGTGGCCGGCATCCTCGGCGAGGTAAAGCGCACGCACGACACGCTGAAGGTGCAGGCAGACAAGACGGGCCTGTACCGCGAGCTCAAGGACCGGATTTTCAGGACCGAGCTCGACCTGCACTTGCTGAAACTGCGGCAGTTCCTGGGTGAAAAGGACCGGCGCGAGGCCGAACTGGCCGCCAAGAAGCGCGAACGCGACGCGGTAAAGGAAGAATCGGACGCGCTCGGCAGGTCCATGTCCGAGGGGCTCGACCTCGTGAACGGCATGGAAACCGAAATGGTCGACCTGCAGAAGACGCTGTACGGCCTTGCGGTCGAAAAGAACGGCAAGGAAAAGCAGCGCAGCCTCCTGTCGGACCGCGTGCGCGAAGCCGCCGACAAGATAGACCAGGCGCGCATGCGCATGCGCGCGGTGAACGACAAGATAGGCGAACTGCGCGACGAGGAGACCGAGAAGGCCGATGAACTTGGCTCGCTGAAATCCCGTCTGCGCGAGGCCGAGAAGAATATCGCCGAATTCGAGGCCGGAATACACGCCGCCGGCACTTCGGTGAAATCGAACGAGCAGGCCATAGGAAGGGCGCTGGCGGAAATCGCCGCGCACGAGGCGGACATCGCGCGCTCGCGCGAATCGCTGGACCGGATCACCGAGGACATCGTCGAACAGCTTGACGCGCGCCTGAAGGAATCGGGGTACTCCGCGCAGGATCGCGAGCAGGCGGAATCGGAAATTCTGGGCCTGATCGGCACGATCAAGGCGCGGCTGGACGGAAAGGCCGCCCTGTTCCGCGATCTTGCGGAAATGCAGCGCACGCAGGGGCGCGACCAGACGCAGGCGGCGACGCGCGCCCTGGCCGACCTCGACGAGACCGCGTCGCACGCCTCCAGGCTCTCGGCGCTGTTCGAACGGTACCGCCAGGCCACTCCATCCTTCATCGACGAATTCCTTTCGCCCGAAGGCATCATCACGCGCAAGCGGGGCATAGACCGCGCGATCGCCCGCGACCTTGAAGCCATCGAGCGCGGCCGCGCCGCGATAGGCGATCTGGAAGGCGAAAACCGGGGCCTGGCGACGCGCATCGAGGAGTACCGCAGGACGCTGGAGGAGGCGCGGGGCGGGCGCATACGCGTGCAGACGCAGATGGCGGCCGCCGAGGAGGCGCTGGCGGTGTTCCGGCGCGAGCTGGCAGGGCAGGAAGCGCACCTGCGAGAGCTGGAAAGCGCGGTGTACGCCGACGAACGCCGGCTCGATGAAATGAGTTCGGAACTGGATGCCCTGGTGCTGGAACTGGACGAGATCGAGGCGCGCGGCACTTCGCTGACCGTTTCGCTGGAAAAGCTTGAGAAAGCAATACAGGCGCGCAATGCCGACCTGTCGCGGCGCCGCGCCGATGCGTCCAGGCTGGCCGACCGGCTGGCCCGGGTGCAGGGTGAACTTGAAAACCTGCATCTTTCGCTCGCCCAGACCGACACGGAACTACGCAACGTCCGCGAGAATTTCTCGGAACAGTATTCGCGCGAGCTGTCCGAGTTCGAAGACCGGATGGCGGAACTGCGCACACCGCTGTCGGAGTTGCGCGAACTGCTGGCGGCGCACCGGAACAAGCTGCGCGACCTGGGGCAGGTGAACCTGATGGCGCCCGAGGAATACGCCGAGGTCAAGGAGCGCTACGATTTCCTCTCCGGCCAGATGGCAGACCTGGAAAAGGCGCGCGAGGACCTGAAGCGCATCACCGAGGAAATCCGCAACGAGAGCGCCGAACTTTTCATAGAGACGTACAACCGGATAAAGAAGAATTTCCACAACATGTTCCGGAGGCTGTTCGGTGGCGGACGCGCCGAACTGCGGCTCGCCGATCCGGACCACGTGCTGGAGTCCGGAATAGAAATCCTGGCGCAGCCGCCGGGGAAGAAGCTGGAGGCTATTTCGCTTTTGTCGGGCGGCGAAAAGACGCTGACCGCGATCGCCCTGCTGTTCGCGACCTACATGGTGAAGCCGTCGCCGTTCTGCTTCCTGGACGAGATCGACGCCGCGCTGGACGAGGCGAACGTCATTCGCTTCGTGAACCTGCTGCGCGAATTCGGGCGCACCAGCCAGTTTGTCATCATCACCCACAACAAGAAGACGGTGACCGGCGCCGACACGCTGCTGGGCGTGACGATGGAGGAATCCGGCGTCACGAAGGCCATCGCCATACGGCTGGAGCGCCACAGCCCCGGCGAGGCGAGCATCGCGTTGCGCGACGAGACGATATTCGATGACGAGGACGTGGAGTACGAGGAAGGTCGGCAACTGGCGCCCGATCCGGCCGCGCTGGCCGCTGCGGCCGCGGCGAAAACAGCGGCCGTGGCGGCAACAGTCGCGGCGGCGGGGACGGGGGCATCCTGAAATGACCGCGACCTTGTTCTACGACGAGCCGGATGCGGATCGCGCGACAGCCACGGTCCTGGCGGTCGCCGATTCCGGAACGGACGGAACGGTGCTGGTGACCCTCGACCGCACCATATTCTACCCCGAGGGGGGCGGCCAGCCGTTCGACCTGGGCAGTATCGGCGCCCACGGCCTGCGCTCGGTACGCTATTCGGGCGACGATATCGTGCACGAGATCGCCGTGTCCGGCGCCGCGCCTGCGCCCGGAGACCGGGTCGAACTTGCCCTGGACAGGCTCAGGCGGCGCGACCACATGCAGCAGCATTCCGGCCAGCACCTGCTTTCGGCGGTCCTCGAGGCCGGATACCGGATCCACACGGTATCGTTCCATCTGGGCGAAAAGCATTCGACGATCGACGTGGACGCCGCATCGTTCGAGAGCGGGATGATGGAAGAGGTTTCGCGCGAGATCGAATCGCGCATCGCGATGGGCGCTCCGGTGCGCACGCACGTGGTGGGGCATGATGAGGCCGCCGGAATGCCGCTTCGCAAGCGCCCTCCCGCGGACGAGAAGGTGCTGCGCATCGTCGAGATAGAGGGGATGGATCATTCCCCCTGCGCCGGCACGCATGTGCGCGACATTGCCGATCTGCGCGCCTTCGCGCTCCTGCAGGCCGAGCGCTACAAGGGCATGACGCGGCTGTATTTCTGCGCGGGCGACCGGGCGCTGCGCGAATTGTCGGCGGGCTGGGCGGCTTCACGAGATGCGGCGAAGGCGCTCGGCTGCGCCGCGGCGGAACTTCCCGGCCGCGCGCGGGCGCTGGCCGGCAGGCTCGAGGATGCGGAAGCCGGATTGAAGGCCGCGGCGGCGGACCGCGCGGAACTTGAAGTGAAGCTGGCGCTTCTGGCGGACGGACGGAAGGACGGAGATGCGGGGGTCCTGCGGTTCGAATACGCGGACCGAGGCGCCGCCATGGCGCAGGAAACCGCAAAGGCCTGCAGCCGGGCGGGCGCGGACTGCGTCGCGCTGTCGCTTCCCGACCTCACGATCATCGCGCAGGCGCGCGAGAAGCCGTCGGGCGCGCCCCGCGGGCTGGGACCAGAGTTGAAGGAGTTGGCGCTGTCCGCAGGCGGTTCGGGCGGCGGAGGACCGACCAACTTCAGGGGAGTTATGCCCGATGCGGCCGCGCTGCGCGCGCTGGCGGACGCCGCCATGGCCATGATCGGCAAGCCCCGCGCCGGCCCGGAAACGCGCTGAAGGTCAGAGGTCGATGGGCCTGCGGTTGTCGGAAAGCCTGCGCGAAAGGTAATCGCGGTCGAGTCCGAGCGTTTCCGCGGCGTGGCGGACCTGGGCGGTGGACAGCAGGTTCTGCTCGGCGAACAGGTACACCAGGGCCCTTTCGGCGATGCAGGGCACCAGGAGCGCGTTCATCTGCTCCCCGCAGGGATTCGCGCAGTCCATGTACCTGGATTTCATCGATGCGTATAACCTGGATTCCCCGATATTCCCCGACAGCGCGTTGAGCTCGGCCATGAGCGGTTCGAAATCCCCCCGCGCGGCGGCCTCGCCGAGCGGCTTGAGCGTGAAGTAGGTGTATTCCTTGCCCGGAAGGTAGTGGTGCTCGTCGCAGCGCGTGCAGTAATTCGGTTCGCGGCCGTCGTGCCGCGTCGTGTCGCCGCCGATGATTATGAGCGGATCGAAGTACAGGGCCGGGCATTCGGTGCCCGCGACGGTGTAGAAGCGGTAGGTGTACAGCGAATCGGTCAGGCAGTCGTCGTGCTCGCAGTAGGCGGTCAGGGGGAAAATGTCCGTCGCCGTCTCCAGAAGGAGGCGCGCCGTCTGGTTGAATATTTCGCGGCGGAAATTCAGCACCAGGGTGGGGCACACGAAGCTCAGGCCGCGGCGCTCGGATTCGTCGGCCATGAGATAGGCGATCCGTTCATCGTAGAACGACGCCTCGTCCACGATCCAGGTGCCGGCCGACGGATTTTCCGCGATGAGCGATTCGAGGGCGAAGGAATCGCGCGCCTTGCCGATCATTTCGCCGCAGCGCTCGTAGCCGCCCCTGAAGGCGAGCGCGTCTTCCGGGTAGCCGGGAAAGCGCGCGCCGTCGAGGCTGGAGCGGACCACGAACACGTTGCGCCGGTCGGCGCCGCCCGAGCTGGTGAGCGCCGCGACGCGGCCGACCTTGCGGAGCGCCACCCTGGAATCGCGCCAGATGCGCGCGGTGAACTCGGTTTTTCCCGAACCCATGGGGCCGATCACGAGAATGCGCCTGCCCGCGGGCCGGAAATCGAAATGCGCGTAGGACCGGTGCGCCTTGAGCACCGGAAAGCCCAGGTTGCGCAGAAGCTGCGCCAGTTCCTGCGATGGTTCCTGCATCGCGGGCCTCAGCGGGGGAACGACGCGCTGACGACCTGATCGCGCATCGCGTTGCGCGCCACGTTGGGCCGTATGCTGCGTTCGCCGAATTCGAGCGATTTGAAGGGGTGGATGTCCAGCGGATTCTGGTACCAGCCGCCGATGTAGTCGGTGTCTATGACCGACACCGCGAAGCTGTGGTACATGGGCATGACCACCGCATCGCGCAGCAGCATGGTTTCGGCTTCGGCAAGGAGATTAAGCCGCTCCATGCCCTCCCTCGTCTGGGAATCTGCGATGGCCTTGTCGTAGGAAGGGTCCGCGTATCCCGCGTCGTTCAGGCTTGAGCCCGAGGTCCACATTTGCAGGAAGGCCATCGGGTCGGCGAAATCGCCGATCCAGGTGGTGTGGGCGAGGGTGAAGGCGCCCTCCGCGGGGCCCTTGCCTATCGTGTCGTAGTAGGTGGCGTAGGGCAGTGCGACCAGTTCGACCTTCAGGTCGGAAAGCGGCTTCCAAGCGTCGCGCATCGCGGTGACGATGCGCCTGGTGTCCTTGCCTTCGACGAACACGATGCGGACCGGCGGAAGGTCCCTGCCGCCCACGTGGCCGGTTTCTTCGAGCAGGCGTGCGGCTTCGCGCAGATCCTGCGCCTCGATCCCCTTTACCTTGCTGTAACCGGGCATGGGCAGCACCAGGGTCTGCGCGGGAAGCCGGTAGAAATCGGTGCTGCGCATGCTCTGCCAGGGCAGCATCAGCGCGAGGGCGCGCCGGACGCGGGCATCCTTCCACGGGCCGGTGCCGGAGTCGAAAAACCAGTAATGGGTGGAAAACATGGGATTGGCCTGGATGGCATCCTGGCTGAGCAGGGCGTCGAGGTCGCCGGGCCCGATGAGCCAATGCGCCTGTCCGCCGTCGAACATGGCGGTGGCCAGGGCGTCGTCATCGGTGAACACGAGGCGCAGGTGCGGAATTTTGACGTTGGCCGCGTCCCAGTACCGTTCGTTCCGCGTAAGGGTCATTTCGTCCGCGGTCCTGCCGGCGAATCGGTAGGGGCCGTTGACGGGGTAGGGGAAGGCGGCGTCCCAGTCGCTTCGGGAGAGCATGGATGGGTGGATGGGCGCGAAGGAGTGGTGGCAGAGCAGGCGGGTAAAATAGGCGACCGGGCTGGACAGTGTTACCTCGAGTCTGCGATCGTCGAGCGCGCGGATGCCGACGTGGGCAGGATCCGCGAGGTCGTTCATGCGGTATTCGCGCGCGCCTTCTATCACGTCGAAGAATGCGGCGTAATCGGCGTTCAGTTCCAGCATCCTGAGCCAGGCGTTCCTGAAGTCGGCGGCGCGCAGGGGGCTGCCGTCGGACCAGAGGGCATCGGCGCGGATTTCGAACAGGTAGGTCAGGCGGTCCTTCGAGAGCGACCAGGTGGCGACGGCCGCGTTGCGGGGCTCGAGGCTGGACGGTTCGTAGGAGAATAGGCCTTCGTAGACGGCGGTGAACAGCTGCGCCTCGCTCGAGTAAATGGATCGCTGCGGATCGAGTTGGGGACGCGCGGCGCCGAAGACGGCGACGAATTCGTCCTCCGCCGCGGTGGTGGCGGCGAAACCGGAGCTTGTGGCGGCAAGGAGGGCGGCGATCAGCATGAGCGCGGAAAACGGATGGGCACGCATTGGATGAAGTATGCGGCAAATCGCGCCGGTTGACAATGAGAAAGGCTGCCGTGGTGAATGGCGGACACGGCCCCACGGCTCAGCGGCCCAGCGGCCTTTTCGGCAAGAAACGCCGCGCCGTTTGAATCGCGGGAGCCTTCTGCGCGCGTATATATGCCGGAGGGCTGAAGGAAGCATGCGGAGAGGTATTCCGTACAAACCGGGCGGCAAGCGGGTGCCGCCCCCGACGTCCCCGAAGGCCCTGACAGTCCCGACGTCCCCGAAGGCCCCCCGCAAGGCTTCCGCCAAACAGGGGATGCGCTGGCCGGCCGCGGCGATGCTGGCCGCATTCCTGGTGTCCTGCCAGGGGCTGGCCACGCCGTTGGCGTCGCGTGAAGTGGAACTACGGATGCCGGACCTGCCGGCTGCCTGGCAGCAGCGCGGCGATATCGTGTTCGAGGTGGATCACGTCGGACGGGATGGCGCGAGGAACAGGACCCTGGCTGCGGCAGGGGATTGTGTGGTCGTCGTGGTGCCCGCCGGATTGCCGCAGGCGATAGTGGCGGTGCCGGTTGCCGACGGCATCGCGCTGAAGCCAGCGGGCGCCTTGTATCCGCCGTTCCGGGAAGCGCGCGGCGAAGGGCTTTTCGATATGCCGCCCGGTCGGCTCGCCCTGGCGCTCGATTTCGATTCGGGATATGCGGCAACAGTGGCCGTGTTGCTCGAAGAAAGGGGATACCCGGCCTGGGAATTCGCGCTCGGGCGGCTCTCCGCCGCATGGAAGGGGCAGGGTGCGGATCCCTGGGCGCTCCCGCCGGCTGAAGCGGCATCGAGACTGGTTTCGGGCAGCTTCAGGTCGGACCTGTTCGGACGGGGGCGCCGGTTCAGGGTGGCGCTTCCCGAGGGCGGGCGCTGGATCCACGAAAGCCCGTTCACCCCGGTATCGGAATCGGAGGAAGGAGGGGAAACCTGCAGCCTTTGGAGCGGTGTGCACGTTTTCGCGGGCAGGGGAGGCAGGCTTGTGGCGAGGGTGGATGAACAGGGCGGCGTATCATGGGCGGGGGGCGGGGTCGCGCGGTATGCGGATGCGGAACGCCGAACCCTCGCCCGCCCAGCTTTCGGCCTCGACATCGCCTCCATGCGAGAGGGCTATATGCCGCACGATGGCCAATCCGAGGCCGGTGCCGCCGGATTTCCGGTCGCGCGATTTGTCGGCGCGGTAAAACCGTTCGAAAATGCGCGGCAAGTCGGCCGCGGGTATTCCGGGGCCCTGGTCGCGCACGGTGAACACTGCGGTTTGCCCGTCTCCGTCGTACTCGATGCGGACGATGCCGCCGGCGGGAGAATACCGGATGGCGTTTTCGGCGAGGTTGAACAGGGCTTGTTCCATGCGGCCGGCATTGGCCCTGAACCGGCCATCGCCGCGGAGGACGGTCATGAGTTCGACCGACTTGGGCGCGGCGATGTGGCGCGCGGTGGCGAAACTGTTTTTCGCGCTTACCACGACGGCCAGGGCGTCGGTGCCGACGCGCAGTTCCAGCGGGGTGCGGGGAGGCGACAGGGCTGCGGCCTGGGTGATTCCCTTGGCGGTGATGGCGCGGGAAGCGTTGGCGATGTCGGTTTCGCCGGTTTTGGCGAAGCGTTCGAAGCCGCCGCCGGTGCCGATGGAATCGATCGCGATCTGGCCCTTGTAGCCGTCCTTGGCGAAGCGTTCGGCGATCGCCTCGGAGAGGGGGAACACGGTCGACGAGCCGGCGGTGATGATGGCGCCGCTGACCAGGGCGGGGTTGACGCCGGGCAGGATTTTGTCCTTGTCGTCGGTCATGGAATCGACCCAGGTGAATTTTCCCTGGGCGAAGGCCGCCGCGGCGGCCAGGGTGATCATCGTCGCGAGCACCAGTTTCTTCATCGCATCGCTCCTTGGTTGGATGGTACGCGCTGAAGATCCAGGTTCCGGATGAAACGATGACGAGGATTCGGTTAGGAAACGGTTAAATCGCGCGCTTCGCGGGGTTCACGCGCGCAGGAGCGTGCGGATTTCCTCGACCCGGGATATCCCCTGGGCGCGCATCCAGTCGGCGATGCCGGAGAGCACGCGCTCGGCGGTGCCCGGATCGGCGAAGGTGCCGGTGCCAACCTGCACCGCCACGGCCCCGGCCATCAGGTACTGCAGCGCGTCGTCGGCGCACATGATGCCCCCGAGCCCGATGACCGGAATCTTCACCGCGCGCGCAACCTTCCAGGTGCAGGCCACGCCCACGGGGCGCACCGCGGGGCCCGAGAGGCCTCCGGTGCCCATCGCGATCGCGCTGCGGCGCTTTTTCGTGTCGATGACCATGCCCACCAGGGTGTTTATGCAGGACACCGCGTCGGCGCCGCCTGCCTCGGCCGCGCGGGCGATGGAGGCGATGTCGGTGACGTTCGGGCTGAGTTTGATGATCAGGGGGCGTGCGGTCAGCGGCCGGAGCGCGGCGGTCAGGCGCTCCACCTGGCCTGGGTCCGTGCCGAACGACATGCCGCCATGGCGCACGTTCGGGCAGGATACGTTGATTTCGTAGCCGTCCACGCCGCTGCCCGCCGGCCCGGCGGCGATTGCCGGCCCGGCGGCGGCCTCGATCTCGGAGACCACGCGCAGATAGTCGTCCTCGGTGGAACCGGCCACGTTCACGATGACCGGGCAGCGCCGCGCGCGCAGGGCGGGCAGCTTGTCGCGCACGAAGGCGTCGATGCCCGGGTTGGCCAGTCCGATGGAGTTGATCATGCCGGCCGGCGTTTCGACCAGGCGGGGCGGCGGATTGCCGGCGCGGGGTTCGGGGGTGACGGCCTTCGTGTACAGGGCGCCGAGCGAGTCCACGTTCACCAGTTCCTCGTATTCCAGGCCGTAGCCGAAGGTGCCCGAGGCAAGGCCGACGGGGTTGGGCAGGACGAGGTTTCCGATGCGGACGCGCAGGTCGGGTTCGAGGGTGGTGGCGGCGGTATCGGTTGCGGCTGTATCGGTGGCGGTCGGGGTCACGGGCAATCCTCCCAGGCGATGGCGTCGCCGGCGAACACGGGGCCGTCGGCGCAGGCGCGCAGGTAACCGCCTGCGCGGGCGGGCAGCACGCAGCCGTAGCAGGCGCCCACGCCGCAGGCCATCCACTGCTCCGCGGAAAGTTCCGCCGCCAGACCGCGTTCGGCGGCCCAGGCGGAGATGGCGGCAAGCATGCGCCCCGGGCCGCAGGCCAGTACCCGGGCCGAGGCGGCGCGGCCGGCCGGAAGGGCCGCGAATGCGTCCGCGATGCCGTCCAGCGCCGTGCCCCGGATGCCCGCGCCGCCGTCGTCGGTGCGGATGGCGGACGCTGCCATGAGGTCGCGCATGGCGCCCTCGGGAAAGGAAGGGACGGACGCCGCGTTCCTGAAGCCGAGCGCGAGGCTGAAATCCCGGCCCGTGACCAGGCCCTGGGCCCTGAGCGAGGCGGCGAGGAACAGTACCGGTCCCACGCCGATGCCGCCGCCGGCGATGAGCGCGTGCACGCCTGCGGGAAGGGGGCTGAATCCGTTGCCCAGAGGGCCGATGATGTCGATTCCTGAACCCGGGCCAAGGAGCCCTAGTTCGCCGGTGGCGTGCCCGCGCACCTGGTAGACCGCATGCGCGCAGTCGCCGTCGAAATCGGAAAAGGCCAGCGGCCGGCGCAGGAGCCCCTGGCCTTCGGCACCCATGCGGGGCGGCCGGAACGTGAAAAACTGCCCAGGGCGCGGGGCCGGCAGGTCTTCCGGCCAGCGGAAGGCGATGCGCATCCAGTCGGGGGCGACTCGGATGTTGTCGCGGATGATCGCCTGGAATTGGCGGATATTCGATGGTGATCGAGGGATTGAGGGTCGGGTTTTCAGCATGGCGGCTCCTCGGTGTGCCTGCGCGGACAAGATCAGAGTTCGGAAAGCTTGCGCTCGATTTCCTCGAGCCGTGCGGACATGCTGCGGATGGACCGTTCCAGCCGCTCCTTTTCGCGCAGCAGGCGATCGGCGGGGTCCTCTTCTTCGGCGGCCGGGCCTGCGCGGAACATGCCCTTGACCGCGGCGGGGCTGGCCCCCGATTTCAGCGCGTCCACCACCTGCGCGCGCTCTTCGGGGTCGCGGAAGGATACCGCCATGCGCATGTTGTCCCACCCGATCGACGGGTCGATGGAGGCCGCCTGCACGGCGACGGCCGCGGTGGCGGTCTGACGCGGAAGTCCGAGCACGCGGTCGACGTAATCCTCGAACCGGGTTCGGTGCCGCCGGCAGAGGTCGGCCGCCTGCGCCAGGAGGCGGCCGAATTCCAGCATCAGTTCGCCGTTGGCGTGGATGCACTGTTCGCGGATGCGCGCGGTAAGTTCGAGGAACTCGGGCTCCGTATCGTAGACGTTGCGGTAATGGCCTTTGGCCTCGGCCTTTACCAGAAGGTCGTGGAAGATCGCCCAGAATTCGTTGGTGTGCGACCTGGCCTGCGAGAGGCCCCCCCTTCTGCAGTGGTGCAGGTGGTGGGCGTATTCGTGCAGGGCGGTGTAGACGAGCTGGTCGTCGGATTCGAAGTTGTGGTTGTGCAGGACGATTTCGGCCTTGTCGGGCTTGTACAGGCCGTTGACCTTGTCGTTGGACTTGCCCGAGAAGGCCAGGGTGAAGGGTGAGGGGCTGGGTTCGGTGTCTATGAGCAGGGCGACGACGGCATCCTGGTTCACGGGTTCTCCTGGCCGGGAGCGCGCCGCCACCTATCGGCGAATCAGCGGTTCAGCGCGCGGTCGATTTCCGGCTGGTTGAATCCTACGATGACGCGGCCGTGAATGTCGATGACGGGCACGCCCATCTGGCCCGATTTGCGCACCATCTCGTCGGCGCGCCGCTGGTCCCTCGATACATCGTATTTGGTAAAGGTCACGCCCTTGCGCCGGAAATAATCCTCGGCCATCCGGCAATAGGCGCAGCTGGGAGTGGAGTACAGGGTTACGGACATGATCGCCTCCTTGTAACATGCGTAAAATAATATATATGGAATATTATGTCAATATCGAGGTCGAGGAATTGAATCATTCGGGCGGTCTGCGCGCGTATATATGCCATGGCGGCATGCGGCGACCGGAAGCCATACCCGCGCGGCATGCTGATCGCTGCGGTGGTTCTCTTCCTGCACGCACCCTGCGGGGCGGATCCAACCGGAGGGAGGTTGCCATGGCTGGTGTCGGCATCGCTGAAGACGGATATGGATGCCGGGCTTGCAGGAGCCGATGCCCAGGCGACGATCGGGCTGCCGTCGGTGGTGCCGGGCAAGCCCTATAGATGCACGATCGGGGCTGCCTGGGCGGATGATGGCGTCGTGCCGCGGATCGGGCTGCTCCGGGGCCGGGATGCATGGGCTGCCGCCGGGCAGGGCAGGGCGGGGTCGGGTCGGGCGCTGCGTCCGGTTGGCGGAAATCCCGGTGGCGGAGGATCGTCGATGCTGGATTTCACCGATGCCGGGGCCTCCGATCCCCTGGCGCTGGGTGCGGGGTTCGCAGGTCTTTCCGTGGCCTGGCTTCAAGAGGATGGACGGGAAAGGCTGGGCGCTGAGCTGGAATGGGGCCTTGACCGCAACCGGTACGCGGCAGCGCTGTCACGCGCGAGGCTGCCGCTCGATCCCGGCGGCACGGGGTGGCGTCCCGCACGATTGCCGCTTCCGGGCGACCTGCTGTGGTGGGCCGGCCTCGATGCAGAGGTCGGGGAATTCGCCACCCCCCTTCGGTCCTGGGACACCGAAGCGCGCGGCTGGGCGGCGCTCTCGATTCCCGACGTCCTTGCGCCCGGTTTTGCCGCGCAGGTTGCGTGGCAGGCCCGGCTTCCCGATCGGGCGGCCGCCTTGGCGATCAGCGCCAGCGCCAGGGTGGCCGACAGGACCTACCGGGATCCGGACGGAACCACCCCTTCGGATATCACGCGCCAGAGCGCCGAACTGGATGCGCGCATCGGCTCCATCCATGCCGGGTTGCGGCTTAGGGGTACACGGCGCCATCCGGTGGCGCTTCCCTCCGCTATTGAACGCGGCTCCGCCGTGCTCGGTACGATCCTCGGCATGCCGCTGTATCCCGAAGACTACATTCCCGACCGCTGGCGTTTTGTCGCCTCGATCCATCGCAGCGGCCCGGGCTCGACGATCGTGGCGCCCCGTGATCCCGACGCGCCGTACGAGCCCCATGATCCGGATGCCCCCGATAATCCCGAAGGTTCGGAGGGTTCCGGTGCAGCGGGTGACCTGGAATACGGATTCGAGTCAGTCGACTCCGGGCTTGCGGCATATCTTGCCTTCGGATCGGGGCTGCAGCCTGAAATGGACCTGGCGGCGGATCTGGCCCTGGAACTTTCCCCCGGCGCTGCCGGCGGTCCGACCATCGCGGCGAGCCTGCTCTGGAAAGGCCTGTCCATCGCGCCCGAAGGTTTCGGAGCCGTAGCCGATCCGCGGCCGCGGGCGGCGATCCAGTTCCGCCGCAAAGACCCGGCTGGTATGGGCAGCATCTCGGTCCGCATCGGAGCCATCCCATCGGGCAAATGGGACCCGGCCGGCTGGCCGGGCGCGCATGCCGTCACGCTGAGGGTGGAAACCAGGATTGTCGCGGGTGATTACCGCATCCACCTTTCGGTACGTTCACCGGAAGGCGGGTGGAATTTCCCGGCCCGGGGAAATCCGGACCCGCCGCGGATCGGGGTGGCGGTATCATACCTGCCCGGAACTCCGGCGCCCCTTTCATCGATGCGGTAAGGCCATTATAGTGGAATCCGATACCATGATCCCGAGGTAGGCCATGCGCAGCGCATTGCTCGTCGTCGACGTACAGAACGATTTTTGCCCCGGGGGAGCCCTCGCCGTGCCGGCCGGGGATGCGGTGGTACCGGTCGCCAACCGTCTGCTGCGGCGTTTCCCGATCTCCGTGCTCACCCAGGACTGGCATCCGGCGGGCCACGCTTCTTTCGCTTCCTCCCATGCGCGCGGCGAAGCGGCCGGGCACACCGACCTGCCCGTTCCGGAGCACCTCTGGCCGGATCACTGCGTGCAGGGCAGTCATGGCGCCGCCTTCCACCCCGGTCTGAACGCCGATCACGCGAGCCTGATACTCAGGAAGGGCTACCATCCCCATCTCGATTCATACTCCGCCTTTTTCGAAAACGACCGTACAACACCCACCGGCCTCGACGGCTGGCTCCGCAGTCTCGGAGTGTCACGGGTAATCGTCGCGGGCTTGGCTACCGATTACTGCGTGATTTCCACCGTGATCGACGCCGTCGTCCTCGGACTCGAAGTGGTGGTCGCCGAAGATGGCGTGCGTGGCGTGGACATCCAGCCGGGAGATTCCGTTCGCGCGCTCCGACTGATGCGCGATCGCGGTTGCCTCGTGCTTCCTGAAAAGGAGATACCATGATGAGCGACTTGAGGCAGGGCAACGCCGCGGGACTGACGGGGCGCGCGGTCTCCGCGCTGTTCACGGATTTCTACGAACTCACCATGGCGCAGGGCTACTGGAAGCGCGGCATGAGCGACCATGCCGTCTTCGACTATTTTTTCCGCCGCCAGCCCTACTCGGGCGGCTACTCGGTTTTCGCCGGCCTGGGCAGCCTGCTGGAAGACCTGGCCGGCTTCAGGTTCGGCCAGGATGACCTTGGCTACCTCGAATCGCTGGGCATGTTCGAATCCGGCTTCCTGCGCTACCTGCAGGATTTCAGGTTCCGGGGGCGCATCATGGCCGCCCGCGAGGGGGAAATCGTCTTTCCGCAGGAACCCCTGGCGCGCATAGAAGCCGACCTGATCCAGGCCCAGGTGATCGAGGGCCTGGTCCTCAATCACCTCAATTTCCAGAGCCTGATCGCCACCAAGGCGGCGCGCGTCTGGCTGGCCTGCGGCAAGGGCCAGGTCATGGAATTCGGCCTGCGCAGGGCCCAGGGCAACGACGGAGCGCTCTCGGCGTCGCGGGCGGCCTACATAGGCGGCGCGGCCGGCACATCCAACACCCTGGCCGGCAAGACCTTCGGCATACCCGTCATGGGCACCATGGCCCACTCCTGGATCATGTCCTTCGCCGATGAATACGAAGCGTTCAAGGCCTACGCGGACCTCTATCCCTCGTCCACCATCTTCCTCCTGGACACGTACAACACCCTGGAATCAGGCCTGCCCAACGCGATCAAGGCCGGCGCCCCCCTGCGCGCCCGGGGCATGCGCTTCGGCGTCCGCCTGGATTCGGGCGACATCGACTACCTCTCGCGAGAAGTGCGCCGCCGATTGGACGCCGCGGGCTTCCAGGACACCTTCATCACCGTCTCCAACGAACTGAACGAGGAAATCATCGAACACCTGCACGGCTCCGGCGCCCCGGTGAACACCTGGGGGGTCGGCACCCACATGGTGACCGGGGGTAGCGAATCATCGTTCACGGGCGTCTACAAACTCGCCGCCCTCAGGCGCGACGGCATTGTCGAACCCTCCATGAAGATTTCGGACAACCCTGAAAAATCCACCAATCCCGGCATGAAATCGCTCTTCCGCCTTTATGGCGAGGACGGTTCGGCGCGGGCGGACCTGATCACCCTGGAAGGCGAAGAACCTCGGGCCGGGCGCGAGTGCCACGCCCACCACCCCTCCGGCGACTGGCGAGAATTCAAGTTCGTGCCGGCCAAGGTGGAACGTCTCCTGGAACCCGTGATGGAGGACGGACTGCCCGTCGGACCGCCGCGCGGCGTCGGCGAGGCGCGCACGCACATGCGCGAACGCATCGGCAGCTTCGACTCGACCTACCTGCGCCTGCTCAATCCCCACCTCTACAAAGTGTCGATCAGCACCAAGCTGCGCGATTCCAAATTGTCCTACATAAAGAAGTACTTCAGGAACCGGTAGGCCCGCTCCATCACGTTTCCATGTCGAGGGGCTCACGGCGCGGCGCTACGCCCGCGCCGGTGAGGCTCCGCAGCCAGCGCTCCTTGCGCAGCCACCAGTCGGCCACCGCGGCCTTCACCAGGTCGGTCAGCTTGGCTGCCATGAACAGCACTACCGGACCAACCGCGGTATAGCGCGCGAGCGCCCAGGCGGCCGGCAGGAACAACAGCCAGGTAACCCCCACATCCACGTACACACCCATCGCCGTGTCGCCACCCGCCCTCGAAATCGCGAACTGGGCATTCAGCAGGGTCCACAGCGGCAGGAAGGCGGAAATCACGAACAGCATCGCGCGGGTGGTCGCGCGCGCCTCGGCGCTCAGATTCGGAAAGAGCAGGGGAATCGCCATGGTCGTGGCAGCGGCCAGCGCACCCACGAGGGCCCCGAAGGGCATCGAGCCCGAAATGATCCAGCCGGCACGCCTGCGCGCCTCGCCAAGGTCGCCCGAGCCGAGGGTGGGGCCCACCGTGACCGAGGTGGCCGTCTGGATGGCGCCGAAAGCCAGGAAGAACAGGTTGGCAACCGCCCAGGCCGCGGACATGCCCGCCACCGTCTGCGCCCCGCCGCGCGCGTTGTACAGCGCGGTGATCACCGTTTCGGAAAAAACCCAGGTCATCTCCGACAGCAGCATCATGCCCGAACTGCGCAGTATCTCGCCGAACATCCGGCGATCCACCGCGAAGAGCGCGGCGGGCCGGAAGGCGAACTCAGGCTTCCTGCGCGCCGCCAGGGCGACGAAAAGGCCCAGTTCCGCCAGCCGCGCGATATCGGTGGCGATGGCGGCGCCGGGCGCCTCGAGGCGGGGAAAGCCGAAATTGCCGTAGATCAGGACCCAGTTCAGCGCGGTGTTCACCAGGGCAGCCACGGTCGACACCGCCAGCGGCACGCGGGTGTCGCCCATTTCGCGGAACGAGGTCGCGAAGGCGCCGGACAAGCCGATGGGCACGAAGCTGGCGGCGACCGCGCGCAGGTAGGAGGCGCCGTGCGCGACGATCTCCGCCTCCGCGCTGTTGCCGCGCACCATGAGCCGGATGAGGGGTTCGGGCGCCGCCAGGGCCGCCGCGGTCATCAGGGCGCCGGCAGCGGCGCCTGCGAGCACCTTGAACCGGAACGCCTGGCGCATGCCTTCGCGGTCGCCGGCGCCGCGGTGCTGCGCCAGGTAGATGCCGCCGGCGATGTACAGCGTATTCAGCAGCACGAAGTACACGAAAATGATCTGGTTCGCCGCGTTCACGCCCGCCATTTTCACGTCGCCAAGGCCGGACACCATGAAATTGTCCACCAGAGACACCATGCTGGTGATCAGCGACTGCAGCATCACCGGCACCGCGACCGCCAGGGCTTCGGCGTAGAACTTCAGCGGACCGAAGCCGCCCCTCCCGGGGAAGCCGCCCCTTCCGGGGAAGCCTCCGATGCGGCCGGTCCTGCGCGAGTGCCTCACGCCGGGCTCCGCGCGCCCCGGACCAGGCCCAGGAACGCATGCGGCACGGGACTCTCGAACCGCATCACCGCGCCCGACGAAGGATGGCGCAATTCCAGCACGGTCGCGTGCAGGCAAAGCCGGCCCAGCGGATCGGTCGCGGCGCCGTAGCGCGCGTCGCCGGCCACCGGCACGCCGGCATCGGCCAATTGGGCGCGGATCTGGTGCTTCCTGCCGGTTTCCAGGTCCAGGTCCAGCAGCGCGTACCCCGCGCCCTGCGCGCGCAACGTCCAGCGCGTGACCGCCCGCAACGCCCCCCGCTCGCCGGAATCCGCGCGGTACACCGTTCCCGCGGCGTTTTCCTTCAGCCAGCAGTCCAGCACCCCGGACTCCGTCTCCGCGCTCCCCTCGACCACCGCCACATAGCGGCGCAGCGTGACCGACTCGTCCCAGGCCGACATCAGCGAGCGCTTGGCGCCCGCATGCACCGCGAACACCATCACCCCCGAGGTGTCGCGGTCCAGCCGGTGCACCACCGCGGCCCGGCCCTTCGGATTGCGCGCGCGGATCCGCTCCGTCACGAGGTCGTAGGCCGTACGCATGCGCGATCCCTCCGGCGCGATGACCGGAAGTCCCGCGGGCTTGTCCACCACGATGATGTCGCGGTCCTCGTACAGGAATTCCATCCGCTGATGCGAGCCGCCCGGCTTGCGCGGTTTCACCTCGATATCCTTTCGAAGCTTTTCAGGACCGGAATGTCGCGCCGAGCGGTGACCATGTCGAGGATCGCGCCCGATTCTTCCGCCAGCAGCAGGTCGCCGAAAATCTCCGGCGCGATGAAGCCCTTGTCGCGCACCGATGCCAGGAAAGCGATGAGTCCGTCGTAAAAGCCGTGCGCGTTCAGGATTCCCACCGGCTTCGTGTGGTAGCCCAGATAGCGCCAGGTCCATATCTCGAAAAATTCCTCGAAGGTGCCGATCCCCCCGGGCAGGGCCACGAAGGCATCCGCGCGGCGCTGCATTTCGGCCTTGCGCTCGTGCATGTCGCGCACCACCACCAGTTCCGTCGTGTCCAGCGGATCCACCGCCTCGTGCAGGAGCCGAGGAATCACGCCCACCACCCGGCCGCCTGAATCCAGCGCCGCGCGCGCCAGCGCGCCCATGGTGCCGATGTTGCCGCCCCCGTATACCAGGGTCAGGCCCCGCGCCGCGATGGCGCGCCCCATGTCGGCCGCAACCTCTAGATACGCTGATCCCCTGCCTCCCGACGCGCCGCAGAATACGCAGATCGATGAAATTCCGGACATGGTGCCTCTCTGTATCGAAAAACCCGCCCGTCGGCATATCGTTGCCGGCAGGCGGGTCTTCATGGCGTGATGGAGGTGGCGGGAATTGAACCCGCGTCCCCGAGCGCGCGCCGCACGCTTCTACAGGTTTGTCCGTCCTTTCGGGTTGTCGGGGAGGGGTTTGCGGAGCGGCGCGCGTTCCCTCCCGTATTCCGGTGTGTGTCCTCCGCGCGTCCCGGACGCCGCGCGGAGCAAAGCCCCGGTCTGGTTGCAGACGGTTCCGACGCTCGGAGCAGGGCATCGGGCCGTCCGTCGTTCCGCTACTTACGCAGCGAGAGCGAGGGTGCCGTTGTCGTTGGCACGTAAAAGGTTGCCGAATGTTAGGAGCCGGCGACTCCACCTGCCACGCGCGACCCGGACCGCACAGGTCGAAACCGGTGCACCCCCGTGATCGTCGTACACCCCCAATATAGCGTCCGCACCCCCCGCGGTCAATCGACCGATGTGCGAACGATGTGCACGATAGGTCATCCGGAAGGACGTACGGCGATGCCCGCCTCAGGGCGCGAAAATTTCCAGGTTCGCCCGGCGCGCGGCGTTGCGAAGGTGGGTC
>CAYRXK010000008.1:0-4693 GCA_964428265.1 uncultured Treponemataceae bacterium | reverse complement strand
TCAGGGCGCGAAAATTTCCAGGTTCGCCCGGCGCGCGGCGTTGCGAAGGTGGGTCAGCGAAGCCTCGCGCGCCTGCTGCGGGTCTCCGGAAAGGATCGCGTCCAGTATGGCTTGGTGCTCGTGCAGCACCAGCGCGGCGCGCTGCGCGTCCATCATGGTGCTCAGGCGCAGTTCCTTGGACAGCGAGCGCAGACGGGCGTGCAGGAAGCCCAGGAATTCCACCAGGAACATGTTCCTGCTCGCCAGGGCTATCGCCGCGTTGAATGCTTCGTGCGCCTCGTCTCCGGACTCGTTCCGTTCCACCGCGTCCGCCATGCTGTCGTAGTGCCGCCTGATGGCCGCGAGGTCTACTTCCACGGCGCGTTTCGCGGCGAGCGCCGCCGCGTCGGATTCGAGGATGGCGCGCATTTCGTACAGGTACTGGGCCTGCTCGGCGGAAATGACGTCCGCCACGTCGGAAAGCCTGAACGCCTGCCGGTCGCGCAACGCTCCCACGGTAAGGCCCTTGCCCTGCCGGGATTCCAGGATGCCGTCGCGTTTCAGGCCCGCGATCGCTTCCCGCAGGATGGTGCGCGACACGCCGAGCTGCTCGGCGAGTTCCGATTCCGGGGGCAGGCGGTCGCCGGGTTTATAGGTTCCCGCCTTGATCGCCGAAAGAAGGTGTAGGGTAACCTGGCTGGCCAGGCCCCCTTGTTTCTTGAATGCCATGTACACTCCACACACGCGCGCGCTAGCGCTTCACGTTACATTGTGCCATGCACCGGGTATCGGCGCCACTGAAAATCGAAGGGTTGAATCCATCGGTTCGAACGAAGTCCGAAAAATCCTGCTTGACATTGTAGTATTATCATACAAAAATAGAGTCGACCCGGCAAGCGACCGGCCATCAAGCGATATGCCATGCATAGGAGGATATAAAGGTGAGGATGACCGATTCCCTGATGTTCAGGGGCGCGCGCACCATCATGGACGACTGCGTCGCCATCAAGAAGGGCGAAAAGCTGTGCGTGGTGACCGACGCCGCCAAGGTGCACATCGCCGAGGTGCTGATCGCCGCCGGCATCGAGCGCGGCGCCGAAACCGTGCTCCTGGTCATGGAACCGCGCGCCAAGGCCGGCCAGGAACCACCCGCCGCCGTGGCCGCGGCGATGAAGGCCGCCGACGTGGTGCTCTGCCCGGTGGGCAAGTCCATCACCCACACCTTCGCCGTCAAGGAAGCGGCCAAGGCCGGCGCGCGCATCCTCGTCATGACCGATTTCTCCGACGAAACCCTGGTGCGCGGCGGGATCGAGGCCGACTTCCGCGCGATAAAGCCCGTCTGCAAGGGCATGGCCGACGCCTTCGCCTCAGGCAGCACCCTGCGCATCCAGTCGCCCGGCGGCACCGACCTGACCGTGGACATCCGCGGACGCCGCGGCAACGCCCTGTACTGCATTGTCGAACCCGGAGAATTCTCCACCGTACCTACCGTGGAAGCCAATGTGTCCCCGGTCGAGGGTTCCGCCAACGGCCGTATCGTGGCCGACGCGAGCATCCCCTACCTGGGCATCGGCCTGCTGGACGAACCGGTGATCGCCGAGGTAAAGGACGGCTACATCACTTCCATCACCGGAGGCAAGCAGGCCGACATCCTGCGCCGCGACCTTGAGAGCCACGGCGACCGCAACTGCTTCAACATCGCCGAAGTGGGCCTGGGCCTGAACCCCAAGTGCCGCATGATCGGCGTCATGCTCGAGGACGAGGGCGTCGTCGGTTCGGCGCACATCGGTATCGGTACCTCGATCCAGCTGGGCGGCACCATAAAGGCGCCGATGCACTACGACCTGCTCATGATGCAGCCGACGATCACCGTCGACGGCAAGATCGTGTTCGAAGGCACCGAAGTACGTATCTGACCGGGACCTCGACGTCCCGCGCATCGCACAAGGAGGAACGAATGAAGACTGTATCCATGCGTTTCAGGCTCGCCGCCCTGCTCGCCGCCCTGCTGGCGCTCTCCGCCGCACCGATCTTCGCGCAGGCCTACCCGACCAAGCCGGTCGTGGCCATCGTGCCCTTCTCGCCCGGAGGCGGCAACGACATCCTGCTGCGCCTGGTTTCCAAGCACGCCAACGCGGCCCTGGGCCAGACCCTGGTGGTGGAAAACAAGCCCGGCGCCGGCGGCCAGATCGGCTGGACCGCGCTCGGCCGCTCCAAGGCCGACGGCTACAGCATAGGCGCCACCAGCCTTCCCTCGATGATCCTCATCAAGGCCATGCGTCCCGAAACCCCCTTCGAACTCGATGATTTCCGCTACATCTGCAACATCCAGGTCGACCCGGTCATCTGGGTGGTCAAGGCCGATTCGCGCTTCAAGTCCGGCAAGGACTTTGTCGAGGCCGCGGCCTCCGGAAAGAAGCTCAACGTCGCCGGCGACGGTCCGCAGAGCAACGTGCAGCTGCAGCACCTGGCCGCGGCGAAGGTCCTCGGGATCAGCACCAACTTCATCTCCTACAGCGGCTCGGGCCCCGCGCTCACCGCGCTCCTGGGCGGCCAGGTCGAGATCGCGGCGGCCACCCTCAGCTCCGCCATGCCCAACATCGAGGCCGGCAAGCTGCGCGCCATCGTCCTGTTCAACGACGAAAGCGTGGCCATGCTGCCCGGCGTGCCCGCCGCCTCGGCCTATTTCGGCAAGTCCATCCCCTCGGTCGGCATGGCGGTACGCGGCCTTGCCGCCCCCAAGGACATCGCGCCGGACCGCCTGGCCAAGCTCGAAGCCGCCTTCAAGCAGATCTGCGAATCGCCGGCCTTCCTGGCCGACGCGAAGGACCTGGGCATCATGGTGAAATACTCCGGTACCGCCGAGTCAGAAGCCCTCGTCAAGGCCTCGCTCAAGGAAGTCGAAGCGCTCAAGGATCTCCTGAAGTAGGATGAATCCGTCCGCTTCCGCGCAGCAGACCTCTTCATGTCGAAGGGGCCGGCGCGCGGGAGCCTGGTTTTCCAGAGGTGTCTATGGCATCCGCATCGCGCGTCAAGGAAGTGTCGTTCGCCGGAGTTATTACCCTGCTTTCGGCGGCGCTGCTCCTCCGGTCCTATTTTTATCCCGCGGAGTCCTCGCAGTTTCCCCGTTTCATGATGCTCCTGCAGAGTATTTTTTCCGTTGTCCTTCTGGCCGGCGCCCTGCGCCTGCCGAAGCCGGCAGCGTCCGCAGGCGCGTCACACGGGCGGACGGGCGCCTCGGGCGTCGCCGCCGCCTGGCGCGGCCTGAAAACGCCGCTGCAGGTGTTCGTCGGCGCTTCGGCCTATGTCATGGCCATCGGCGTACTCGGCTACTTCGCCTCGACGGCGCTGTATCTCGGATTGTCGATGTTCCTGTTCGGAAGGCACAAGCCGCTGGTGATCGCGGGCGTCGCCCTGGGGTTCATCGCGGTTATCTACGGGCTTTTCGTCATGTTCATCGGCGTGCGGCTGCCCCAGGGGCTACTGTTCTGACCTGCGCGACGCGCGATGTGAGGTAATCCTATGCAAGCTATTTTCCAGGGGATCGCCCAGGGTTCGGTTGCGCTCCTCGACCCTGGCGCCCTGATGCTCATCCTCGCCGGCACGGTGTTCGGCATCGTGATCGGCGCGCTTCCCGGGCTGACCAGCACCATGGGCGTGGCGCTGCTCGTGCCCATCACCTTCGGCATGTCGCCGGTGCAGGGACTGGCGCTTCTGGGCGCCATCTATTGTTCCTCGACCTACGCCGGCGCCATTTCGGCGATCCTGATCAACATTCCCGGCACGCCGGCCAACTGCTGCACCCTGCTCGACGGCTATCCGATGACCAAGACGGGCAGGGCGGGACTCGCCATCGCCCTGGCCACCGCCGCCTCGGCCATCGGCGGCTTTGTCAGCAACGTTGCCCTGCTGTTCCTGGCGCCCCCCTTGGCCGAACTGGCGCTGCGCTTCGGTTCGCAGGAATACTTCCTGCTGGCCCTGTTCGGCGTATCGGTGATCGCCTCGCTGTCCGAGCGCAACATGGTCAAGGGCTTCATTTCCGGCACCATGGGCCTCTTCCTGGCGGTAGTCGGCATGCACCCGATGACCGGCGACATCCGCTTCGCGATGGGCATCCCCGAACTGTTCAACGGCCTGCCGCTGGTGGTCGCGCTGATCGGGCTCTACTCGATCCCGGAAGTCATCGCGTCGCTCGCCGAGGGCGATTCGCGGCAGGAAAGCCAGATCGTCGAGGTGCGCGGCGTGTTCGGCCAGATGATGCAAGTGTTCAAGTACAAGATGGTCATGCTCCGCGCCACGATCATCGGCATTATCGTCGGCATCGTGCCGGGCGCCGGTTCCAGCATCGCTGGCTTCATCGCCTACGACGACGCCAAGAAGACTTCCAAAACACCGGGAGTGTTCGGCAAGGGCGAGCCCGCGGGCGTGGTCGCCTCCGAAACCGCCAACAACGCGGTGGTCGGCGGTTCGCTCATACCCGCGCTCACCCTGGGCATTCCCGGCAACGCGGTATCCGCGGTGCTGCTCGGCGGCCTGATGATCCACGGCCTGAAGCCGGGGCCCGCGCTCTTCACCCAGGACTCAGGCACCGTCTACGGCTTCATCATGAGCATGTTCATCTCCAACCTGGTATTCGTGCCGATCGGCCTGCTGATCGCACGCTACGGCATCAAGTTCATCAAGGCGCCCGCCTCCATCCTCGGACCGATGGTCA
>CAYRXK010000007.1:7551-47373 GCA_964428265.1 uncultured Treponemataceae bacterium | reverse complement strand
ACGCCGGGATGAGGCCCAGCAAGCGGTTGCGGAACCAGGAATAGCTCGATCCGATGCCGATGAAGAACAGGAACATCGAGTTCTTTATGCCGCCAGTCTGCTTCATCGTGCGGAACACGCCGTCCTTGACCGATTCCCAGATCCGGGGCACCGAGGGGAACCAGTGCGGCTGCACCTGCTTCATGTCGGCCAGCAGGATCGAGCCCACCGGCTTGGAATAGGCCAGGGTGCCGCCCGACGCGACGCAGACGTACTGGATGATGCGCTCGAAGGAGTGCCAGACCGGTAGGACCGACAGGAACTTGTCGCCGCTCTTCACGCCGATTTCCACGGGGTAATAGTCGGTCTGGTGCAGGAAATTGCCGTGCGTCAGCATAACGCCCTTGGGATCGCCCGTGGTGCCCGACGTGTAGATCAGCGTGGCCAGATCGTCGCGCGTGCCCGCGGCGGCTTCGCGTTCGTAGAATCCGGGATCCTTCGCGACGGCTTCCGTGCCGCGCCGCATGAGTTCGTCATAGGCGATCAGTTCAAAACCCGCCTGCGCGGCCTCCGCGGCGGTCTGCGCCGAAAAGGCGTCGAACAGGACTATCCTTTTAAGGGCGCCCAGCTTTTCGCGCGAATCGTGGATCTTGGCCATCAGCTTTTCGTTTTCCAGGATGGCCACTTCGCACTCGCTCCAGGAAAGGATGTAGCCGACTTCCTGCGTGGTGGCGTCGGTGCCGCGGGGCACGTCGGCGCCGCCCAGGCCCAGGATGGCCAGATCCGCGATAAGCCATTCTTTGCGGTTGTCGGAAATGAGGCCCACCTTGGAACCGCGCTTCACGCCGATGGACGCAAGGCCCGCGGCGAATTCCGCCACGCGATCGCGCAGGGCGGCGTAGGTCTGCGGCTGGAAGATGCCGTCCTTGTCTTTTGAAAGCTGGGCGGGGACATCGGGCTGGGACGTTGCCTTTTCCAGAAAAAGCAGGGGAATGGTCTGTGCCATGAGTTCTCCTCGGAATAAGGATGGCGAAAAATCGTTCTGACAATATAACTGTATTTGTAAACATGTGTAAAGAGAAAAATCATGTCGAGGCTGGCGCGCCCGGTCAGCGGATATCGGCCAGGCGGTCCTGCGGCACCTCGGCCAGATAGGCATCCAGAACCGCGCGCATGTCAGACGTGTCCGCTGCGTTTACCAATTTCCATTTGAGGTGGTGGGCGAAGGAAAATCCTTCCGCGTAGTAGGCAAGGACGCGCCGGGCATGTTCCGCCCGCCAGGCTTCCGGCAGGATGGCATCGACCAGGTCGAGGTAGCGGCGCGCCACCGCGATGCGATCGACCGCCCCGTCTGCGCCGCGCAGCGAGGCGAAAATCCAGGGCCGGCGCGCCGCCTCGCGGCCGATCATGAGCGCCGCGGGGCCGTGCTCGTCGCGCAGGCGCTCTGCATGGGAGCGCTCGCGAAGGTCGCCATTGGCCACCACCGGGATGGAAAGGCCGCGGGCGATGATGCCGGTAAGCCGGTGATCGGGCGCGCGGCGGAACTTCTGGTCGTCGGTCCGGGGGTGCAGCGTGATGAAATCGAGGCCGGCATCCTGCAGTTTCAGGCAGTGGGCGAGGAGTCGTTCGGGGTCCGTGTCGGGCCCCGCGCGAAGCTTCGCCGAGAGGATGCCGGGCCAGGCGCCGCGCGCGGCATCCACCATGCGCAGGGCTCCTTCCGGATCGGCGCTCCAGGCGGCGCCCGCTCCTGAGCGCCTGATCCGCGGCGCGGCGCAGCCGAAATTGATGTCCACTCCCGCGGGGCGCCTTCCCGCGGGCAGTCGGGCGAGCCGTGCGCAGGCCAGCGCGAGCCGGTCGGGCTTGCTGGCGTAGAACTGCACCGAGGTGCGTTCAGGATCCGGCCCCGGATCGGTGTACACTTCGTCCTCTGCGGAGCCTGCGATAAAACCCTCGACCCCCGCCATTTCGGTGAAGGACCAATCGGGCGTGCCGAGTTCGGCGACCAGGGTGCGGAAAGCCCGGTCGGTGATGCCGACCATGGGGGCGAGGAGGAGCGCGCCGTCGGGGAAGGGGTTCACGCGGGCCATGGGGACGGTAATCCTACCAGCGGCGGGAATTGACTATCAAGCCGTGCCGGAGTAGTATGCGCGGACGCATTTCCCCGATTCGGATCCCTGTCCGGGGAAGGACTTGTCTCAAGAGGGGTCCACTGTCGCACCATTTCCGGGAGGAACCATCGTGAGTGTCAAGATCAGACTGAAGAAATTCGGCGCCAAGGCGCGGCCCTACTACCGCATCGTGATCATCGATTCGCGCTCCGCGCGGGATTCCGTCACCATCGACGAGATCGGGCTTTACCACCCGATCGAAGCGGAAGAAAAGCAGATCAGGATCGACGAAGAGAAGGCCAAGGCCTGGCTCGCCAAGGGCGCGCAGCCCTCCGACACGGTCCGCAGCCTCCTCAACAAGAAGAACATCCACGTAAAATAAGGGTGGCGCTCCGCCCCCGCACGTGGAGGTTTTCCGATGAAGGACATCGAAGTGGAACGAGATCTCGTCGAATATATCGTCAAGTCGCTGGTCGACGACCCCGCCGCGGTGAACATAAACGTCATCGAAGGCGAAAAGTCCACCATCCTGGAGCTCAAGGTCGCCGAGGCTGACGTCGGCAAGGTGATCGGCAAGCACGGCCGCATCGCCAAGGCGATCCGCACCATCCTTTCGGCATCGCTGGGCGCCCAGGACAAACGCGTCATGCTGGAGATCCTGGACTGAGCTTCCGGCCCTCCTGCCTCGCATGGTCGGGGGGCCAACGGAAGAACTCGGGACAGCGCGGAACCGGCAGGCCATGACCGCACCCGAATCAGACACGCAGCCCCTCCTCGCCATAGCGCGCTTGGGCGCGCCGCGGGGCGTGGGCGGCTTCCTGAAGATCCACAGCTACTCGGGCGAATTCGCCCACATCGCCGCGCTGGCCGAGGTCATGGCGGCCCCGCCCGGCGGAAAGCCCAAAACCCTCACCGTAACCGGAAAGGAAGAAGGTCCCTGGGGCCTCGCGATGCGCTTCAGGGGCTACGAAAGCCCCGAGGCGGCACGCGCGCTGACCGGCCTGGACATCCTGGCGCCCCGAGCGCAGGCGAGCGCCCTGGCCGAGGGTGAATGGTACGTCGCCGACCTGGTGGGAATGGATCTGGTCTGCGAGGGCAGGGTGGTTGCCAGGATCGCCGGGGTGCTCGACGGCGCGGCCGATCCCCTGCTGGAATGCGTCCTGCCGGAGGGGCGGACCGCCCTGGTGCCGTTCAGAAAGGAATTCGTGGGCGAGGTGGACACGGCCGCGCGCAGGATGCAGCTCATCCACGGGTGGATACTCGAATGACGCGCATCACGGTGCTGTCGCTGTTTCCGGAAATCATGAGGGGGTTCTTCGAAACCTCCATCATGAAGCGCGCCATCCAGAAGGGCATCGTGGAATCCTCGCTGGTGAACATCCGCGACTACGCCACGGACAAGCACCGCAAGTGCGACGACGAAGTGTTCGGCGGAGGCGCGGGCATGCTGATGCTGGCCGCCCCCCTGTCGGCGGCGCTGGAAGCCTCTGGCGCGGTGGCGAAGCCCGATCCTGGGCTGCGGGTGCCGGGTTCGCCCCGGGTGGTGTACGTGACGCCCTCCGGCAGGCTCCTGAACCAGGCGATGGCGAAGGACCTGGCGCGGGAGTCCGACCTCATCGTGATCTGCGGGCGCTACGAGGGGATAGACCAGCGCGTGGTGGACCGCTACGTTACCGACGAGGTGTCCATCGGCGATTATGTGCTGTCATCCGGCGAGGTGGCGGCGATGGTGCTGGTGGACGCGGTGTATCGGCTGATACCCGGGGTGATCTCCGGAGAATCATTGTCGGAAGAGAGTTTCGAGGGCGGCCTGCTGGAGTATCCCCAGTATACACGCCCCGCGCTCTATGATACTATGCAAGTCCCGGAAGTCCTTGTTTCGGGGAATCACGCACACATCGCGCGGTGGCGGCTGAAGGCGAGCTTGGCAAAGACCCTCGCCTACCGTCCCGAGCTTCTTGCGGAGGGCCGGCTCCCGGCCGAAGCCCGGCGGCTCATACGCGAACTGATGGATGAAGGGGGAGAGGATGAACGTGGTGCAGCAGATACAGGCGGAGCAGGCCAAGGCTGAGGTTCCGTCCTTCAAGGTTGGTGATACCGTCCGCGTCAGCTTCAAGATCGTGGAAGGCAAGACCGAGCGCATCCAGGCCTACGAAGGCCTGGTCATCGCCATGAAGAACGCCGGCATCGGCAAGACCTTCACGGTCCGCAAGAATTCCTACGGCGTGGGCGTGGAACGCGTGTTCCCGATGAATTCGCCGCGAGTGGAGGATGTGACCGTCATGCGCCCCGGCAAGGTGCGCAGGGCCAAGCTGTATTACATCCGCACGAAGGTGGGCAAGAAGGCCAAGGTCAAGGAGCTCATCACTTCCAGGAAAGCTCCCGAGGCCAAGGGCGCGGCCCAGCCTTCCGAACAGCCCAAGGCCTGATTTCAGGCCCAGTTTCCCGAGAGCGAGGAAAAACCGCCCCATCGTGGGGCGGTTTTTTATTGTCCGGGCATGGCGCGGCTGAATCGCAACCGCCTTGCGCGCGCGTATATACGGCATGGAACATGCGCATGCATCCGGACGTTCTGGAGAGGATGTCGCGGCGGCGACCCTTGAAGGCGAAGGTTGGGTCATCGTTGCGCGCAATTACCGCAAAGGGCCGGGCGAACTTGATCTGGTGGCGTTCAGGCGGGGCCTTCTCGCATTCGTGGAGGTGAAGGCATGGGCCAGGTATGGCGCGGGGGAACTGGAACACGCCATAAATCGGCGCAAACGCGCCAGGATCGTGGAAACTTCTAAAATTTTCCTTGCCGCGAATCGACAATATAGGCAGGCCCGTATCCGGTACGATGTCCTGCTCGTTTCGGGCGGGGCGGTTGCCGGGCGCTACGAGGCAGCCTTTGGCGGCAGTGGGGAACTATGAAGCGAAGAGAGACGGCGGTCAGGGGTGGGCGTGGTTTGCCGGGGTCGTCGCGGGGCGATGGCGCGCTGCTGGATCGGAGCCTGGTCGAAACGGCCTGGGCGGAGGCGCCGGGAGAGGGCTCGAAACTCCTTGAATTGCGGGATAAAATCCATGATCGCGGCTATGTGGACGGTGCGATAGGACGTATCGCAAGTTTTTTGTCCTCCCGCTACCGCAAGGATATGTCGGATGAATGAAGAAAAGAGGGATGGCGCCGAAGGCAAGGCTCCCGGACAGGCACGGCGCCGCCAGGGCCGTGGCAGGCATTTCAGGCCGAACCGCCAGGAAGGGGCGCAGAATGATGCCGCCCGTCAGCCGGCATCGTCCCGGGACCAGGCCAAGGCGGAGCGGCCGGGCAGGGGGGCGGGGCGGGGCGCCGACCGCAAGGGCGAACGGGGCATCGAACGCCAGGAGCAATCCATCCGCCACGATCAGGCGCCGCGACAGGAAAATCCCAACCGGCAGCCGGACCGCGGCGGCAAGCAGCAGCGCGCCCAGGGCGGCCAGGCGCAGAAGCGCCCCGAATCTCCGCGTCCGCAGATACAGGTACCGCCCCGGGCCACCACACCCTCGTTCTCCTGCGCCCTCTGCGAAAAGCCCATACTCGACCTTACGGGCGCCATCACCGACAAGGAAAGCGGCCAACCCGTGCACTTCGACTGCGCCCTGGAACGCGTGACCGCGGCCGAATCCCTGGAACCGGGCGAAAAAATCGCCTACCTGGGTTCAGGCTGCTTTGGCGTCGTCACCCAGATCGAAGGCCGCCCCGAGGGCGCCTTTACCGTAAAGCGACGTATTCAGTGGGAAAAAGAGGGCGAAAAGAAGGACTGGCGAAAGCTGCTTTCGTCGCACATCACCAAGATCTAGCCCGGCGCGTCCCGTCGGGACGAGCAGGGCGCCTTCCGTCGGGACGAGCGGGGCGCCGGGTGACCGCCGGCCTGCTCGGTCACCGCGTCAGAGGCGTATCTCCGTGAACCCGCAGTAGGGCACCAGCGCGCCTGGAATGGCCACCGAACCGTCGGCGCGCTGGAAATTCTCCAGGATGGCGATAAGGCCGCGCGAACAGGCGATGGCGGTGCCGTTCAGCATGTGCACGTACTTGTTCTTGCCGTCGTCGTCCTTGTAGCGGATGTTCAGGCGGCGCGCCTGGAAATCCGTGCAGTTCGAGGTCGAGGTGACTTCGCCGTATTCGCCGCCGTTGCGGCCGGGCATCCAGGCTTCCAGGTCCCACTTGCGGTAGGCGGGGGCGCCCAGATCGCCCGTGCAGGTGTCCACCACGCGGAAGGGGATGCCCAGCCCCGCGAAAATCTCTTCTTCCATCTCGCGCAGTTCCGCGTGCATCGCGTCGGACGCGTCCGGCGATGTGAAGGCGAACATCTCGACCTTGGTGAACTGGTGCACGCGGTACAGGCCCTTGGAGAACTGGCCCGCGGCGCCGGCTTCGCGGCGGAAGCAGTGCGACACGCCGGCCAGCTTCAGCGGCAGCGCCGATTTATCGATCACCTCGCCCGAATAATAGCCGCCGAGCGTGATTTCCGCCGTGCCGATCAGGCAGGCTCCCTCGCCTTCGATCGTGTAGACGTTGGATTCCGCGCCGCGGGGATTGAAGCCGATGCCTTCCAGTATTTCGATTTTCGCGACATCGGGCGTCTGGAAGATGGTGAAGCCGCGCTTCATGAGGATATCGAGGGTGTAGCGCACGAGCGCCATCTCGAGCAGGACCGCCTCGTTCTTCAGATAGTAGAACTTGGTGCCCGACACGCGGGTGGCGGTGTCGAAATCGATCAGGTCGAGGTCCTGACCGAGCTGGACGTGGTCCTTGGGCGGAAAATCGAAGCGGGTGGGTTCGCCGACGCGCTTGACCTCTAGGTTGTCCTTGTCTTCCTTGCCGCGGGGGGCGTCGGGGTGGGCCATGTTGGGAATGCGCGAAGCTTCGGAGGCCAGGCGCGCTTCGGTGTCGGCCAGTTCGGATTCCAGCGTTGCGATGCGTTCCTTGAGGGCCTTGCCCTCGTCTATCAGGCGGGCGCGGGCGTCCTGATCCATCTTGCCCTTCATCGCCGCGGCGTTGTCGTTGCGGCGCTTGCGCTCGTCCTCGAGATTCCGGATGAGGGCGTTGCGGCGGTCGAACAGTTCCACCACGAGGTCGGCGTCGGCCTTCATGTAGCGGTCGGCGATGTTGCGCTTGACGTCTTCGAGGTGTTCCTTGACGAATCGGTGGTCCAGCATGGTGGCGGAATAGTAGCGCAGGGCTCGGCGCAGGGGCAAGGGCCGCGCGGTTTTCAGGTTGACGGGGCGCTGCGGCGTGCTAGAGTGTGCGACAAATAATAGTAAACCATCCGTTTCCATGTTGGAGTTTGCATATGGCTCGATGCCCGGCCTCCTGCTTTCTCGTCCTTGCCGCCCTCGTCCTCGCGTCATGCGCCACCCTCGACCCGGGAATCCCTTCCGTACCGTCCGACGGCGTCTGGG
The DNA here is from genome assembly GCA_964428265.1 of uncultured Treponemataceae bacterium. GTDB lineage: Bacteria > Spirochaetota > Spirochaetia > Treponematales > Rectinemataceae > CAYRXK01. The sequence continues at coordinate 39,868 of CAYRXK010000007.1, read as the reverse complement.
ACGACCTGGGCGAATACTCCGAGGGGCTGATCGCCGTACGTTCCGGCGGGCGCTGGGGCTACGCGGACACCGATGGCGGCGTGGCCATCGTGCCGCAGTTCGCCCAGGCCAGGCCATTTTCCCAGGGGCTCGCGGCCGTGCGCCTGACGGAAAAATGGGGATTCACGGACCGGGCGGGACGTTATGCGATCAGGCCGACCTACCTCGATTCAGGCGATTTTTCCGAGGATCTGGCGCCGGTGCGCACCGACCGGGGCTGGGGATATGTCGATCGAGCGGGAAAAATCGCGATACAGCCCGCCTACGACGAGGCGTTGTCATTTTCGCAGGGCCTGGCGCCGGTGCGCCTGGGAAGCCGCTGGGGTTATATCGAACGGTCTGGCGCGCTTGCCATCGGGTTCGAATACAAGGCCGCCCTGCCTTTCGCCGGCGATCTGGCGCCCGCCGCGATCATGCGCGACGACAACGAGTGGGGGTTCATAGACCGGTCCGGAAAATTCAGGATCGCGCCTGCGTTCGACGGGGCGAAGGGATTCTCGGAGGACAGGGCGGCGGTGCTGCTCGACGGCCGATGGGGCTATGTGGATCGAGGCGGCGGCTTCGTGGTGAATCCGCGGCTGGACGCGGCCGAAGCCTTCGCGGGCAACTTCGCGCCGGTGCGCTCGGGCGGGCTCTGGGGCCTGATGTACGAGGACGGCCGGTATTTCGTGCCGCCGCGCTGGGCGGAACTGGGTCCCTACCGCCAGGGGCGCGCGAGGGCGGTGTCGCCATCGGGCGCGGTGCGCAGCATCGACGTGTTCGCGGGCGAGGCGCCGCTGCGGGCCGAATACGCAAGGGCGGCGGCGCCTCGACCGGCGGGAGCCGGGACCGGGAAAAAATCCGGCAGCGAGGTGACCCTGCGCGTAAAGGTGACGGATTTCATATCCGGCGCGCCGGTGCGCGATTTCGCGGTGGCGCGCATTTTGGCCGCGGACGGCGAGCACGAGCTGCCCGAACCCCGGCCGCGATCGGGCGCGGACGGGGTCCTCGACCTGACCCTGGATGAGGACCTGGCTGCTCGCGCGAAGGAATTGCTGGGCGCGGCCCCGGGGTATCGCGAGGCGCCCCTTGATGTGGCCGAACGGAAGTACTCCTACGAAATTGCCCTGCTTTCCCTTGCCGCGGAATTGCCCAGGATCGACGAGGTGCTGCTTACCCGCGAGCGCGGCGGCGAGAGCGTGACCGTGAACGTGCTGATGCAGCAGGAGGAATTCCAGTTCCGCAAGCCTGGCATGCAACGCGTGTCGTTCAACGTGCACAAGGGGCCCTTCGCGGTCACCCGGTACTATCTGCAGCAGGGCAGCCGGCGCATCGAATCGGACAAGCCGGAATTCGACGTGGACATCGGCGGCCGCTTCGTGAAGGACGAGACCATCCACGCCGGGCTGATCATTTCCTACCGCGACACCATGGTGACCATGCCCACGTACATCAAGGTGCGCAACCCTCCGGAACTGGAAAAGCCGGTCAATTTTTCGGACGTGCCGCAGATGAAGCTGCCGGAGAATGTCAAGTTCCTGGGGGGCCTGGGCGGAGGGTACAAGGTTCCGGGACTCACCTTCGGCGTGGATTACGAGGACGATCTGATCACCATCTATTTCGGCCAGGAAAAATCGGTGGAGCGCGGCGGAGATAAATGGAAGAACGCCTTCAAGTCGTGGATGAAGGACACCACCACGAAAACGGATTACTTCAAGCAGGCCTGGGGCTACCTCCGGAAAAATCAGCCCAAGCCGCCCACGACGGGTTCGGGCGCGCTGGCGGCGTCCATCGGCGCCATCGGATACGTTGAGTTGAGCTACGGCAAGACCCAGGAGCTGCAGGTGGTCGGCGGCAGGCTCCTGATACTGGGGGAATTCGGCTACGAATTCTCGGGCCAGACCATGGTCGGCTTCATTCCGGTCTACGCATCGTTCGGCGTAGGCGGTGACCTCTCGATCCTGTTCAAGGGCGAAGGAGACGATGCGAAGGCGGTGGAGGAATTTTTCACGAACGTGACGTTCACGCTGTCGCCCTATGTGGATTTCGAGGGCGGCGTCGGCGTGAAGGGCCTGCTGTCGGTGGGGGTCGGCGTGCATGGCGACATGCCGATGAAATTCCAGACCAGGCCGGTGAAGGCATCGGGCAATGCGATCATCGACATTCAGATACGGGCGCGGCTGCTGTTCGCCTTCCACTGGGAATACCTCCTGGCGAGGGGGGAATTCCACCTGTTCGGTGACAAAACGGAAGGGGGCGGCCCGGAGATCACGGGCATGCCGGGGGCCGGGGCCGGTCCGCCGGGCGATTTCGCGATGGACGATCTGGCGGTTCTGCCGGGTATGTCACGGTGGCTTGGGGACCAGGTGCCTCCCGTGCCGGATTACGGAAAGCCGCCGGTCATCGCGCAGCCCCTGAAGACCAACATAATGCCGGGCAGCGAACCCCTGCTGACACGGTTGGCGGACACCGAGTTCCTGTTGTGGACGGACGCCGCGCCGGGGCGGGCGAAAAGCGCCAACGCGGCCGCCCTGTTCTTTTCGATCCGGAATCGGGACGGATCATGGACCGCGCCCGAGATGGTGCACGACGACGGAACGGCCGATTACGAGTTCGCCGCCGTGGAGCACCGCGGCATCCTTTACGTGGCCTGGCAGAATACTTCGAAGGTTTTCGAAGAGGACAAGATCGACTACGGTACCGCCTGCGTGAACAGCCAGATACTCGTGGCCGCCTGGGAGCCCGCGCGACGCGCGTTCGCGCCGCCCAAGCATATCGACGGTCCGGTCGAAGGCAACTATTTCGGCAGGCCCCGCCTGGCTTCCGACGGCACCACGATGGGACTTTCCTTCGTCCGTAACAATTCCGGCGACTATTTCCTGCAGAAGGGTTCGACCTACATCCAATACGTCAGGATGGACAAGGACGCCTGGATGAACTTCATCCACCCGCTGCGCTATCCGGACCGACCGGTGACAGGTTACGACCTTGCGGTGTCGGGCGGCGATGTGTACGCGGTCAGCGCCGAAGACCTCGACGGCAGTTTCGACACCGTGGACGACCGGATGATCTACCTGACCTACAGCGATTACGACCGCAACCAGAGGCATGTGGAACACCGGGTTTCCGTGACGGATCGCAAGGGCAAGTTCTCGAACCCGCGCGTCGCGCGCCGTGGAGGTTCCTGGACGCTTTTCTACTACGGAGGCGACGAAAAGGGCGCGAAGGGCAATTACTACTACTACGACAATCTTTTCGGCACCCTCGGGACGGCGTCGCGCAAGGCGGTTTTCGGCACCCCGGGACTGCTGCCCGAGGATTTCAGCCTTGTGCCGGGCCCGGACGGCAAGCTCGGCCTGTTGTTCACCGACGCCGATGGAGGCAGCGCCGCCCCCCTCGAATCGGCCCCGACCTTCGTGATGTACGATGGTGCGGGCGGCCGCTGGAGCCTTCCGGTGCGGGCCTGGACCCGGAACCCTCAACCCGGCATGAAGGCCGAGGCGGCGCGCGGCGCCTGGACCGATGCCGCGCGCATCGATATTGCGTATCGAAGCCTTCCCGTGAAGGTGACCTGGAATCCCGACGACAGGAAGGACACCGTTCCCACCACGCTCGCGTTCGCCTCCATCGTTCCGGCTCCCGATCTGGAGGTGGACCCATCCGGCATCTATCGGTACTACGAACCTGAGGTCGCCGGCGGCCTGGTGAAATTCGACGTGGACATCGTGAACAAGGGCCTTTTGCCGGCCGAGGGCATCTACACCGATGTGATCGCCGCAGGGCTGTTCAGCAAGGGCTTTCAGAAAGCCTATCGCAGCCTGGTGATCCAGCCCGGCCAGAAGATTACCCTGCCGATGGAATTCAGGATCGACGGCAGGACCCTCGGCGGCAACCTGGTTTCGGTGCGCACGATCCGGGGCAAAGAGCTGTACACCGCGAACAACACCGCACCGGTCAGATTCATGGATCCCCAGCTGGGCTTCACGGGGATCGACATGGTCAGGAGCGGGTTCGAGCGCCGCTTCGCGGTGGGCATCGAAAACCGCAGCGCGGTGCGGGTGAACGACGTGGTACTGCATCTGTACGACGGAGTCTCGGGTTCGAACGAAGTCAGGCGCGTGGAATTGGGCACCTTGATGCCGAACAAGTCGGCGCGCGCGCAGCTCGCCGTGCCGCTGCAGGATCTGAACTGGGGAGACGCCCAGCGCAAGCTGCTGCGGTTCGAGCTGACCAGCAGCGACGTCATGAAAGGCGGAATTCCGGGCGAGAATTTCGTGGTGTTCAATCCCTATGCGTACCCCGCCTTCGGCTTGTCGGTATTCGACGCGCGCGTTTCCGGCGCGCGCTTCGTGTATTTGAGCGCAGCCGCGACGAACAACCATCCGGTACCGCGTTCGGGCGAGTTGCTGGTCGAGCTGGAAGACGGAAACGGCGAGGTGGAGCTGGCGCGGAGTTTCCCGATCCGCGCGGATTCGGGCGGATCGGCCATCGTGACGAACACATTCGCGGTAAAGGGCGACCCCCGGACCTACAAGGTGCGCGTGAGTATGAAGAACGCCCCGCGGGCGGCCGCAGGATCGCCGGAGACGGGCGGCCTGATGGCGGTGGGCGGTGACCCGGTGGTTGTGGAAGCCTTCGTGAAATCCGGCCCGGGCGATGTGTATGCGGCGCGGTCCGGAAGGTCGGATCGGTGAGGGGGCGCGAGATGGGCATGCGGCGCGTGATGACGGTTTTGCTGGCCTGCGCGGTCGCGGCGGCGGCGCTCGCGTCCGCGCAGGCTGCGGGTGCGGATGACCGGATCCTTGTGGATGTTGGGTGGAGGTTATCGGCGGGCGCACTCGGGCCCGCCGAGGGCGCGGATTGGCGCGCCGACGGCATGGCTGCATTCGCGTTGGATACGGCATTCCCCGCCTTCAGGTTCTCCGCGGCAAGGTCGCGGAATCCGGGCGGTGTCGCGCCGATCCTTTTCGATTCGAATTATCTGAGGGTCGCCGCGGACATGGGAATTTCCTCGGACATCCTGCGGTTTTCCGGCGAGATCACGCTGGAGCCGATCGCGTTCGCGCATGTGAAGCTGGGCGGCGACATCGGCACGGGCTGGGACGCGGGGCTGTCGGGCTTCTCGGGTCTTGCGGATCTGCACGGCCTGGCGCTCAATCCGGCCGATTCCGCGCAGCCGATACGGCCGATCCCCTTCGGCGGCGCGGTCTGGTCGGCGCGCGCCTCGCTGCCGCTGAATTTCGGCTTTCATTACCTCACGCTGGACCACATGACGAATTTCGGGATCGAGGTCCAGCCGCGCGTGGAGTACCGGGCGCTCGCCGGCATCGCGGGCATGGCGCCGGGACAGGCCTGGGTGTGGCATTCCGACGGAGGTATGAACCTGAGCGGCTGGAAATTCAATCCGGACGCCTTCCTCGGATGGAAATCGCCCAACGTTGAGGGGCTGCGCGAGTTGGGCCTGTACGCTCGGGCGGAAACGTGGCTGGGGGCAGTGCGGGATAGTTCGACGATCGCCTCCGGCGGATGGGGCTCCGATGCCTGGACAGGGAGGCTGGGACTGCGCGGCGGCTACTCGACGGACGCCTGGCAAAGGGTTGACCTTGACCTCTGGATGGTTTTCGACAGGGCTTGGACGCCCGCAACCGCGAACCTGCGCTATTTCGGCGATCGCGTGTACGCGGACACGAGGTCCGGATTCGGCGGGATTGTCCTGCGCTACACCAGGTTGTTCTAGGCGCATTGCCGCGCGCGAGCGCGGCGCGGTATCATCGCCGCCGTGGAAGACAAGATTGCGGCAGTGAAGGCGCGGCTGGCCGAAGTGGACCTTCTGGTGTCCGAACCCGGGGCCGCACGCGACCCCTCGAAATATCGCGACCTCATGCGGGAACGTACGCGCCTGGCCTCCATCGCGGATGCCTGGGACGCGCGCCTGGCCGCGGAGTCCGAGGTCGAGGGCCTTCGGCAGATGCTGCGCGACGAGTCGGATCCTTCCCTGGTGGAGATGGCCAGGGAGGAACTGGCGGAGGCCGAGGACCGCCTGGCTGCGGGCGCCGAACGCGTATCGGAACTGCTCGCGCCGCGCGATCCGCTGGCGGACAAGGCCGTGATCATGGAAATCCGCGCGGGCACCGGCGGCGAGGAAGCCGCGCTGTTCGCCTCGGACCTGTTCCGCATGTATTCGCGATTCGCCGACGGGCGAGGATGGCATGTCGAGGTGATGACCGAGAGCGCCACCGAACTGGGCGGCACGAAGGAAATCGTGTTTTCGGTGTCCGGCGACGCGGCCTACGAGAGGCTGAAGTGGGAATCCGGCGTGCACCGCGTGCAGCGCGTGCCGGCCACCGAGGGCTCGGGGCGCATCCACACCAGCGCCGTGACCGTGGCCGTGCTGCCCGAAATGGAAGAGACGGAAATTGACATACGCCAGGACGACCTGCGGATCGACGTGATGCGATCCGGCGGCCCCGGCGGCCAGAGCGTGAACACCACGGACTCCGCGGTGCGTATCACGCACCTGCCGACGGGCATCGTCGTGCATTGCCAGGACGAGAAAAGCCAGATCAAGAACAAGGCCAAGGCCATGCGTATCCTGCGCGCGCGCCTGTACGAGGCGGAGCAGGCGCGGCGCGACGCCGAGCGCTCGGCCGACCGGCGCAGCCAGGTCGGTTCGGGCGACCGCTCGGAACGCATTCGCACCTACAATTTTCCGCAGAACCGCCTGACCGACCACCGCATCGACCTTACCCTCTACAAGCTGGACCTGGTGATGGAAGGCGACCTCGACGAGCTCACCGGCGCGCTGGTCCGCCACGAGCGCGAAGCGGCGCTGGCGCAGGGGCTGGCCTGAACGGCCTCCGGAATCTGGCCGACGGCGGAGGGTGGCGGTGATCCTGCGCGAACTGCTGGCGGACGCGGCGCGCGGCCTGCCCGATCCCGATACCGCATGGCTGGATGCGTCGCTGCTGCTGGCGAACAGGCTCGGCATCTCGCGATCGGCGCTGATGGCGCGCCTTCCCGATGATATCGAGGTGCCCGCCGGATTCCGCGACGATCTGGCGCGGCGCGTACGCGGCGAAAGTGTCGCGTACATACTGGGATCGCGGGAGTTCTACGGACGCCGCTTCAAGGTGGATTCACGCGTGCTGGTGCCGCGTCCGGACACCGAAATCCTTGTCGAGGCGGCGCTGGAATGCGGCGACCGGATCGCGCGCGCGGAACGGCGTGACGGCGCGATGTCGCTCGCGAGCGTTGCGGCGGGCCTGCGCGTGCACGACGCGTGCACGGGATCGGGTGCGGTCGCGATCAGCATCGCCGCGGAGCGCCCCGGGTGGCGGGTGTCGGCCTCCGATATATCGGAGGATGCCCTGGTCGTGGCGCGCGACAACGCCGCGGCGCTGCTGCCTTCCCCGCGCCGCGCCCTCGACCTGATACGGGCGGACCTTCTGGATGGCGTGGACGGACCCTTCGACCTTATCGTCTCAAATCCGCCCTATGTACCGTCGGATGAAACGCGCGCGCTTCTGGCGCAGGGGTGGGGCGAGCCCGCCCTGGCGCTCGACGGGGGTGCGGACGGCCTGGAATTGATCCGCATCCTGGTCCGGCAGGCGTACCGGCGCCTGGTTCCCGGCGGGATTCTCCTTATAGAAGCAGACGGCTCCCAGGCTGACGGGATCCATGCTATGCTGATGGCGGCTGGTTTCTCCGGGACGGAGACCTGGCGCGACCTTTCGGGCATAGCACGGGTGAACGGAGGCGTGATGCCATGCACAGCGAAGTAGGCACCTTCCTCGAACGCGTCACGGCAATATTCGGCGCCGATGGCGCGGCGGCCGTCACGCGCGCGCTGGACTGGGCGCGCGAGCGGCACGGCGACGCGGCGCGCGCTTCGGGCGAGCCGGCCTGGGTGCACGATTTACGGGTGGGGAAAACCCTGCTGGACATGGGGATGGATCTTGATTCGGTGGTCGCGGGCCTGGTGCACGATCTGGGCGAGCAGCGCCCGCTGGATTCCGACCAGGCGGCGCATCCGCAGGCGGGAGCTGTGGCGGCCGATGCCGGAGCCAAGTCAGGATCCGGAACCGGATCCGGAACCGGAGCCAAGCCGGGCCCGGCGACAAAAGGCGGGGCTGCCGCGGCTGCCGGCGCGGCCAGACCGAAATCGGGTCGCGGAGCCGACGCCCTGGCCGAAGCGCGGCGCAAGGCGCTGGCCGCGGTGCCGGATCCGTCCATAGAATCGCGTTTCGGCGTGGACACCGCCCGCATCGTCGCGGGGGTGGAGCGCCTGTCCTCGGTGCGCGCCAAGAACAAGACGGTGCAGGCTGCCGAGACGATGCGCAAGATGCTGTTCGCGATGACCTCGGACATCCGGGTCATCATCGTGAAGCTGGCCGACAAGCTGGACAGCATGCGCACCATCAAGTTCCTGCCCGAAGAACGGCAGAAACTGATCGCCTCCGAATGCCTGGATATTTTCGCGCCGCTGGCCGACCGCCTGGGTATTTCATGGCTCAAGGACGAGCTAGAGGACCTGTCGCTGAAGGTGATCAACCGCGAGGCGTTCGACCAGATAAAGGACATCGTCGCCGCGAAAAAGGGCGAGCGCGAGCGGTACCTCGAGCGCGCATCCACCGAGATCCGCAAGGCCGCCGCGAAGGAGGGCCTGCAGGTCGAGCTGTCAGCGCGCGCCAAGCATTTCTACTCGATCTACCAGAAAATGCGGAAGAAGGCGAAAGGACAGGAAGAGTTATTCGACCTGTTAGGCCTGCGGCTGATCTGCGGAACCGAGAACGACTGCTACGCGCTGCTCGGGATGGTGCACCGCCTCTGGAAGCCCATCGAGGGCAGGTTCAAGGATTACATCGCCATGCCCAAGGCGAACGGCTACAAGAGCCTGCACAGCACGGTGATGTCCTACGACGGCCGCCTTATGGAAGTGCAGATACGCACGCGCGAAATGCACGCGATCGCGGAGTACGGCGTGGCTTCGCACTGGCTGTACAAGAAGGGCAGCACCGCGGAAAAACCACGCCTCGAAGACTTGCCCATCGTGAACCGCCTGAAGCAGTGGAACGAATTCCTGGCCCAGGGCGCTGAATATCTCGAGGAGATAAAGCGCGAATTGCTCGGCGATTCGATATTCGTGTTCACGCCGCAGGGCGACGTGATCGAACTGCCCGCCGGTTCCACGCCGATCGATTTCGCGTTCGCGATCCACACGGATGTCGGGTCGCGATGCATCGGCGCCAAAGCCGACGGGGCCATCGTGCCGCTGGACGCCGAACTGCGCAACACGCAGGTGGTGGAGGTGCTGACCTCGCCGCAGGCGAAACCCAACCTCAACTGGCTCTCGCTGGCGCACACGTCGAAGGCCCGTTCCAAGATCAGGGCCCTGCTGATCGCCTCTGGCCAGGTCCTGGCCATAGAGAAAAACATCGTCGCAGGACGCCGCGCTGAAAAGCCCGAACGCGCCGAGGAGAAGGGAAAGGAAGCGCCGCACGCCGAAGACGGCCGCGCCCACCCTGGCATCCACGCAGGATCGCAGGCCGCGCGCCGCGAGAGCGAGCAGGCGCGGACCGAAATCGAATACCGCAGCTACGCGCCCGGCCAGGCGATGCGCAACGAGCGCGCGGGCGTGTCGATCGGCGGCGCCAAGAACATGATGATCCGCATAGCCGGCTGCTGCCGTCCCGTGACCGGCGACCGGATCGTCGGCTATGTGTCGCGCGGGCGCGGCATCATCGTGCATCGCGCGGATTGCCGCAGCCTTGCGGCCATCGCCGATTTCGCCCAGCGCGGGATCGAGGTGCGCTGGGAAAACGACGTATCGTTCGCGGTGGCGCGCTTCAGGATCACGGCGCGGAAGGCTCCGGACATTTTCTCGGAAATAGAGGCGGCGGTCCGGAAATTCGGCGGCCGCCTCCGCGAAGGCAAGCTGGGCGAGCGCGGCGACGGCACGCTCGCCGGTTATTTCACGATGGAGGTCGACTCGCGCGAGGACCTGAAGAAAATGGCCAAATCACTGCGCGCGCTGCCCATCGTCATGAACCTGGAAGAGGACTGACCGAGCGCCTTCTGATCGCATGACGCGGATCGCATGACGCAAGCCGCGCTGGCCCCATCGTCAGCGCCACCAGAACGCGTTGGCCGCGCTTATCTGCCCGAACCGGTAAAGGTCGAAATTTTTCTTCGACGCGGCGTAGTCGGCTGGATTGACGCGCACCGCGATGACCTCGAGATTCCGCATGAAATATTCATCGGCGAAGGCGGCGATTTCCTTCGATCCGAGGGTGGCAATCCGCGCGTCGCGCTCCTTCATCCAGGATGCGCCGCCAGCGACCCAGGCGTCGGCGACGAGCGCTGCCGCGGCTGCCGGATCGGCCGCCCGGGCCTGCCGCATTGCTTCGCGCGCCGCGTCGAACGCCGTTTTGGAAAAATATGCGGCATTTGCCTTCATGGCGTACATTTCCGTGCCGCGGATCGTCTCCTTCAGCGACAACGCGCGGTCCGGCAGGGAAGCGGCCGCGCCGGCGCCGAAATCGATCGAGGCCGACACCGATAGCCAGGATGCATCGCGGCCGGAGCGGTACTCGGCGCCCAGCGAACGCAACTTCGCGGTTTTCGGTATCGAGGCGCGCACGGCCCTGGCCAGCCGACCCTCGGGATCGGAAGCCATGCGTGCCCAGAGGCTGGCCGCCGCGGCATGCGTGACCGCGAGACTGCGCGCGGCCGATCCGGCGGTCGCGGCCGACCCGGCGGACACGGTCGGCGGCGTGTCCGGTCCGCGGTAGCGCAGTTCGAATGCCATCCCACCCGGAGCGATGCCCGGGTCGGCGTACACCAGGGATGTGGGACGGGTGACGCCCGGTTTGGGCAGGACAGGCGGCTTGTAGTTCGCCGGCAGCCAGGGGTCGGGAGCCTTGGCCCAGCCCGAGAAAGTGGTATCGATCTGCCGCAGGGCAAGTTCGGGGTCGATATCGCCGGCAACGACCAGAAGGGCGTTGGCCGGTACCAGCCAGACGGCGGCCAGCTTATCCAGGGCAGCCGCGTCCGCGCCTCGGATGAGGTACTCGGGCCCGACGCGGTCGAAGCGCCAGGGCGCCTTCGCGAACAGGGTTCCGGTGACCGCCGCTTCATACACGGCGTCGGCATCTTTGGCGTGCGAGCGGAACTCGTCCAGCGCCGCCTCGCGGGCTGATTCCAGCGCGGCCGGATCCGACAGCGCGCTTTTCGGAAGGTCGCCCGAAAAAAGGGCGGCCAGCGTATCCAGACCCTGGTCGAGCCGCTCCGGGGCGATGCTGAACCACAAGTCGGTCCTGTCTTCGCGTGTGCCCCCGCCCAAGCCTTCCGGCTGAAGGGCATCCAGCGCCCCCGCAGGCTCTGGTTCGCCGGGATCCGAAGCGTTTCCCCTGAACAGCGCGAGTTCCAGAAGCCTGAAAAAACCTGCGTCAGTGGCCGTCTGCGACACCGCGCCGGCCCTGAACACGAGGCCAATCCTGACCGTTCCCGAGCCCGGAAAAGGGATGACCTGCGCCAGAAGCCCGTTCGGAAGTTGCCGGGCGACTGGCTCCTGCGCTGCGTGCACTCTCGTCGGAATGGCCGCCATCGCCAGGCATGCGAGCAGGACCATGAAGCGGCGGGGGACTGATCTCATCGCTTCATACTACCGACCGCCTTGTCGCCGCGTCAACGAACCCGGTTTCCGAGCCTTGGCGTACCGGTTCCGGCGTGCTAGTCTTCGGGGCGAACGCCATGCCAAAACCCAGAAGCCTTGCCGGGCGCATCCTGTCGTGGGTCCTGAAAGCCGTCCTCATCGCGCACCTGGCGTACCTCGGCCTGACGATGGCCCTCATCCTCGCCTACAAATTCGTCAATCCGCCATTCACCGTCCTCATGCCTTACCGCGCCATCGGCTACGGCTGGAAAATCCAGCCGCCGCGCCCGCTAAAGCTCAAGACCGTGCCCGCCTACATCCGCAACATGCTCGTGTCGGTGGAGGACGGGAAATTCTACACGCATCGCGGCATCGACATGGAGGCCTTCAAGCGCGCCCGCGAGATAAACGAACGTGTCGGCAAGCCCCTGTATGGCGGTTCCACCCTGACCATGCAGGTCGCGCGCACGCTGTTCCTCGTGCCCGAAAAAAGCTACGTGCGGAAATATTTCGAGGTGATCGCGGCCCTCGAACTCGAACTCATCCTCTCCAAGGAGCGAATCCTGGAGCTGTATTTCGGCTACGCCGAATGGGGCAGGGGAATATTCGGGATCGAGGCCGCCGCGCGGCACTGGTACAAGAAGGGCGTCGCCGCGCTTACCCGCGACGAGGCCGCGCGGCTGATCGCGCTGCTGTCATCGCCGATCCGCTACAGCCCCTCGACCCTGCACAAATCCGGCATCCTGCGCGAGCGATACGCATATCTCGTGCGGCGCTACGTGTCCGGTACCCCCGGTTCGGGCACCTCTCCCGACCTCGCCGAACCGCCGCCCAAGCCCCTGCCCAGCCCGGAACCGGGAGCGGACATGGGTGGCGACGACGGCGGCGAGGGTGAAGCCGGCGTTACTGTTTCCGCTCCCGTTTCCGCTAATGATCCGGCTACCACTCCCGAAGATTCCGCGGGCGGCTCCGCAGAACCGGCGCCAGCCTTGTCGGACGCCCCACCGACCCAAGCCGTTCCTTGACTCCCGCGATTGCCTCGTAAGAATCGCCCTGGGCTCTCCATCCGCAGTCGTTGCTTATAGGCAACGATTTTGCCTTGACAACCAGGGAATGGGGTTTACAATGATAGATGTCATTAGTGGTATACCGGAATACCAGAATACCGGAATACCAAATATGCAGCAAAGGAGCGGAACATGCTCGATGATTCGATCAGGCCGCTGGACAGATTCGCGTCGAGCGACGATAGCGTGCTGTCCAAGCAGATCTACAGTCGCATCAACGAGTGGCTCAAATCCGGACGCCTGAAGGAAGGCGATCCGCTACCTTCAGAGCGCGACCTGGCCCAGATGTTCGACGTGAGCCGCATGCCGGTCCGCGAAGCGCTGAAGGTCCTGGAATTCGTGGGAATCGTGCAGCACATCCGGGGCAAGGGCGTTTTCGTCAAGAAAGTTTCGGCCAACAACATAATCGGCACCATCGATTTCGTGATGATGGACCACACCCACACCATAAAGGAACTTTTCGAAGTGCGCGAAGGGATCGAGACGCACGCCGCATTCCTCGCCGCCGAGCGGCGGACCGACGAGGACCTTGCGACCATAGCCGATTCGCTGGAGTTGCTCGACCTCCCCTCCGATCCGGCCATGCTCCCTGTGCAGCCGATGATGGAATTCCATTCCGCCGTGATCGCCGCGTCGCACAACAGCGCGCTCGTCAGGATAAATGGCTTCCTTTCCGATTGGCTCCGCTTCCTGCGGACAAAATACATGCTGAAGACCTCAGTCGGCAGGATAGGACAGGCGGAGCACATGAAGTTATATGAACTGATCAAGGCGAGGGATTCGGCCGGAGCTGCCGCGATGATGCGCGAGCATCTTATCAAGGCCAGGGAAGTGGTCGCGCGCGAGGCGGCTTCGCTCGACACGCCCATTTCGGCCGCGATGACGGACACCGGAAATCGATGATCGGCCGGCCGTAAATACCAGGAAAGGAGCCCGCATTGTTCAAGTACATTTCGAAGCGAATCATGCTCTTTGTTCCGGTGATCCTGAGCGTGATGGTGATCATTTTCACCATCCTCTTCTTCACTCCGGGGGATCCGGCCCGCATCGCGCTGGGCGCGGAAGCCACGGAGCAGAGCATCGCCGCATTCAGGGCCGAACATGGGCTGGACAAGCCGTATCCGGTGCAGCTCGGCAGGTACATGTACCGCGCGGTGTTCAAGCTGGACCTGGGCTACTCGTACATGATGAAAAGCCAGGTTTCCGCGGAGCTCGCCGCGCGCATTCCGGTCACGATCAGGCTGGCGCTGTTCGCGGTGCTGCTGAGCGCGATGATCGGCATCCCCCTGGGCATCATCTGCGCGGTCAGGCAGTATTCATTCCTCGACAGCATCACCACGCTGGTGACCCTGCTCGGTGTCTCCATGCCGACCTTCTGGACGGGACTTCTGCTCATAATCGCGTTCTCGGTCCATCTCGGCTGGCTGCCATCGATGGGATTCGACACGATTCCGGAAATGGTCCTGCCGGTGATCACGCTCTCGGGCTCGACGGTCGCGACCATCGCGCGCATGACGCGCTCCAGCATGCTGGAAGTCATCAAATCGGATTACATACGCACGGCGAGGGCGAAGGGACAGCGCGAGTCGGTCGTCATTTTCAAGCACGCGCTGCCCAACGCGCTGGTGCCGATCCTGACCGTGATCAGCATGCAGTTCGGCACGATGCTCGGCGGGTCGCTCGTGACCGAGGCCATTTTTTCAATTTCGGGCGTCGGCAGGCTGATGCTCGAGGCGATCAACATGCGCGATTATCCCATCATACAGGGCGGAGTGCTCTTCATCTGCGTCGCCTTCACCCTCATCAACCTCGCGGTCGACATCCTGTACGGATTCATCGATCCCAGAATCCACGTGAAATAAGGCGGAATGACATGGCTGGCAACAATTCCATGCTGAAATTCATGCTCATCCGGCTCCGGCGCAATTACATGGCGATTTTCGGATTGATCGTGCTCCTGCTGCTGGTCATCTGCGCGGTGTTCGCGGACCAGCTGGCTCCCTACAAATACGCGGCGCAGGATTACATGAATATCCGGAAACCGCCGTCGGCCGAACACCTTCTCGGAACCGACGAATTCGGGCGCGATGTGCTCAGCAGGCTGATTTTCGGCGCCAGGATCTCGCTTCAGGTGGGATTCATCGCGGTGGCGATTTCACTGGTGCTCGGAGGAGTGATCGGGGCCGTTGCCGGATACTTCGGCGGCAAGGTAGACACCCTGCTGATGCGCATCATGGACGTGCAGCTCGCGATTCCCACGATACTGCTCGCGATCGTGATTTCGTCGGCGCTCGGGCCGGGACTTTTCAACCTCATGCTCGCGGTCGGCATCACCTCGGTGCCGCGCTTCGCGCGGCTCATGCGCTCCTCGGTGCTCTCGGTGAAGGGCCACGAGTACATCGAAGCCGCGAAGGCGATGGGTGCGAGCCACCTGCGCATAATCCTCGTGTACATTTTCCCGAATTGCGCCGCGCCGCTCATCGTGCAGTCCACGCTCGGCGTGGCCAACGCGATCCTCTACACCGCCACGCTCAGTTTCCTCGGACTTGGCATACAGCCTCCGTTTCCGGAATGGGGCGGCATGCTGTCCGCCGCGAGGCCGTACATCAGGGCCAGCGGATACCTGAGCATTTTCCCGGGCCTGGCGATCATGATCACGATCGTCGCCCTCAACCTCATCGGCGACGGGCTGCGGGACGCCCTCGATCCCAAGCAGAAACGGTAGGTGGATGCGATGAACGGAACGACGAAGACAGGCGCCGATGGCGACCTCCTGCTGGATATCAGGAATCTTTGCGTGCGCTACCACACCGATTCCGGCGTGGTGCACGCGGTGAACAATCTGAACCTGCCGGTGCGGCGGGGAAAATCGCTCGGGTTCGTCGGCGAGACGGGAGCGGGCAAGACCACCACGGCGCTCGCGGTCCTGCAGCTCATACAAAGCCCGCCCGGCAAGATCACCGGCGGGGAAATCCTGTTCGACGGCGTCGATGTCATGAAAATGACCGAAGCGGAAAAACGCCGGATTCGCGGCAGCAGGATCGCGATGATTTTCCAGGATCCGATGACCTCGCTGAACCCGGTCATGACGGTGGAGGACCAGATCGTGGAAATGGTCATCCTGCACACGGATCTCAGGGGAACGAAGGCGAAGGAACGGGCGCATGAAATGTTGAAATTGGTGGGGATCCGCACGGAACGCGCCAAGGATTTTCCGCACCAGTTTTCCGGCGGCATGCGCCAGCGCGTCGGCATTGCGATCGCGTTGGCCTGCGAACCTGCCCTGCTCATAGCCGATGAACCGACCACCGCACTCGACGTGACGATACAGGCGCAGGTGCTCGAACTGATCAAGGAACTGCAGAAGAAGGTGAAGACATCGCTCCTCCTGATCACGCATGACCTCGGGATAGTCGCGGAAATCTGCGATGACGTGGCGATAATGTACGCGGGCCGGGTCGTCGAATACTCCGATACCGTCGGATTGTACGACGAACCCATGCACCCCTATACCCGCGGATTGTTCAACGCGGTGCCGGAGCTCGACAGCCCGTTGGGGCAGAAACTCGCGGTGATCCAGGGCCTTCCCCCCGACCCCATAGACCTGCCCTCGGGCTGCCCGTTTTCCCCCCGCTGCGCCCTCGCGAAGCCGGTCTGCTCCGAACGGAGCTGCGGGATGCGGGAAATAAAACCGGGTCATTTCGTGGATTGCCACTTTCCCCTCGGTGCGGACGCAGGAGACGAAAAATGAACCATGCCGAAGCCGGATCGGATGTCCTGCTCGACGTCAGGAATCTCAAGAAGCACTTCAGCGTGAGCAAGGGGCTCCTGCACGCGGTCGACGATGTGTCGGTCAGCATCACGAGGGGGAAAACCCTCGGCCTGGTGGGCGAATCGGGGTGCGGAAAGTCCACGATGGGCCGCGTGGTGATAGGCCTCATCAGTGCGACCGCCGGGCAGGTGATGTTCAAGGGCGAGAACATGCTGGAGTACGGACCCGAAAAGCGGCGGTGGTTCCACACCAAGGCCCAGATCGTGTTCCAGGATCCCTTTTCCTCGCTGAATCCCCGCATGTCGGTATCCCAGCAAATCGCGGAACCGCTCCGCATCAACCGCGTCTGCGCGACCCAGGCGGACATGGACGCGAAAATACGGGATATCATGGATACCGTCGGCCTGTCGCGGCGCCTGGTTTCGTCGTTCCCGCACGAACTGGACGGAGGCCGGAGGCAGAGGATCGGCATCGCGCGCGCGCTCGTGCTCGATCCCGAATTCATCGTGCTGGACGAACCCGTATCCGCCCTCGACGTGTGCATCCAGGCCCAGATCCTCAACCTGATGCAGGACCTGAAAAAGGATCGCGGCTACACCTATCTTTTCATATCGCATAACCTCAGCGTCGTGCGGTATGTGTCCGACGAGGTGGCGGTCATGTACCTCGGGCAGGTGGTCGAACGCGCGGACAACGTGACGCTTTTCCGCAATCCCCTGCATCCGTACACGCAGGCCCTCCTGTCGGCGGTGCCGGTAGCCAGCGTGAAGGCGAAAAAGAAGCGGATCATCCTCGAAGGCGACGTGCCCAGCCCGATCAATCCGCCCGCGGGATGCCGTTTCTCCAAGCGCTGCCGCTACTGCAGGGAAATCTGCACGCGCGAAAATCCGGTGCTGAAGGAACAGGAAAAAGGGCATTGGGTATCGTGCCATTTCACCGGTGCCCTGGAGGAACGCGCTTGAGCTCGAGCGCTTCCGGTACCGCGTCGCAGGGCCGCGTCCTGATGCGGTGGTTTTCGGGCGTTCCGATCGCCTCGAATCCCTTCATCATCAGGGATGTAGCGATAGGGCTCGCGGTGCTGTGGCCGCTGGTGTTCCTGTTCGTGCTGGGGGCGCAGCCCGTGCTTTCACGAGCGGCCGGCGGGACAGGGGCTCAGGCTGGCGGCGGATTGGCGATGGCGCTTTCAACGGCCAGTTACGTGGCGGTCGGCGCGGCCGCGGTGTTCCTCCTGGCGGGGGCCGCGCTGTTCCGGAATCGCTTCGTGATGATGTATCGCCTATCGGAAGACGCCTTGTTCGTGGAAACCATGCGCGCTCCGCTGTCGGTGCCGGCGCGCCTGCCCGCGATGAAGCCGTTTCCCGTCGAGGATCTCATCGATCCTCCCGCGAGCGTCACGAAATTCATCGCGTTGCGCGACATTGTCCGGATCGTCGCGCACGAACGCTACCGGATGTTCGAGCTGAGGGGAAGCAAAGGCCCGCTTGCGCGGGTGTACTGTCCCGATGGCCCGACGTATGCGAAGGCTTTCGCCTGCATCGCGGATGCGATGCGGATCATGAAGCATTAGAGGAAGGAGGAAGGAATGAAACTCGCACGACATGCAGGACTCATGGCAATGAGCGTCTTTCTGCTGGCTGGATTCGCGGTGTTCGCCCAGGGAGCGGATATGCTTTCCGTCGGCCTGCCCGGCGACGCGAAGAGCCTGGACCCGCATCAGGCTACCGATACCATGTCATTCACGGTAGCGAAGCAGATCAACGAACCCCTGCTGACCCAGGACGGAAAGACCAAGCAGCTCGTCCCGATTCTCGTGGAAAAATGGGATCTGGTGGATCCGCAGACCTACAAATTCTACCTCAAGAAAGGCGTGAAATTCCACAACGGCGATGAGCTCACCGCCGACGACGTCGTGTTCTCGCTCAAGCGGGCGGCCACGGAGTCGGTGCACGCCAACTCGTCGGCGAAAAACATCGATCCGAACGGCTTCAAGGTCATCGACAAATACACGGTAATCGTGAAGACCCAGGGACCGATCGGCGGATTCCTCGCCTCCATGAAGCATCCGTACGCTAGCATTTTCAGCAAGAAGGCGGTCGAGTCGGCGGGCAAGGAATACTTCCGCAATCCCGTGGGCACGGGCCCCTACAAATTCAAGAGCTGGACCAAGGGCGAGCGCGTCGAGCTGACTGCATTTGCCGACTATCACGGCAAGAAGCCCGCTTTCAAATCGCTGACGTTCCTGGTGCTGCCCGATGATTCGGCGCGCGTCATCGCGCTCGAGACGAAAAAGGCGGACCTGATCTACAACCTTCCCGCCAGCGAATTCGATCGGCTCGCAGGATCGTCCCGCATGAAGGCGGTCAAGGGCCCCGGCCTTCGCCTGATTTTCCTTGGCATGAACATGACCAAGAAACCGCTCAGCGATCCGAAGGTCAGGCTTGCGATCAACTACGCCGTCAACAAGGAAGCGTATGGACAGGTGGTGTACCAGGGCAATTCCGATGTCCCCGACGGCCCGCTCGTTCCCGCCGCTTCGTTCGATCCGGCGAACGCGAAACCCTATCCCTATGACAAGGCAAAGGCCAAGGCGCTGCTTGCGGAAGCCGGCTACGCCAATGGAATCACGCTCAATCTCTGGACCGGCAACATTTCCGACCGCGTGAAGGGCGCCGAAGTGCTCCAGTCGATGCTCGCCGACGTGGGAATAAAGGTGAATATCCAGGTGTTCGATTCCGCGTCATTCGCCACGAAGATGACCTCGACCACCGATCAGGATCTGTTCATCAGCCAATGGGGCATGCAGACCAACCGCGACGCCGGCAACTATTGGACCTCGCTGTTCCATTCGGACGCGATCAAGACGAACAACTGGATGCTGCTGAAGGACTCGGTCATCGACGGCGGGCTGGACAAGGCCGCGGCGATGACGAACGAGAAGGAACGGAACGTGGTGCTCCAGACCATCTGGAACCGCCTTGTCGAACTCAATCCGATCGTTCCGCTCGTCGTTCCGACCGAACTTTACGGCGCGCGCAAGGATCTCGGCGGCGTCGAGAATCTTGCCGACGGGCAGATCAACTCCCTGCTCGACCTCTACAACAAGTGATTCACCGCGGAGGCCGTCATTCCGAGGCGGCCTCCGCGCGACGGGGAACGACATGGTGGAACGAGAACGGCTGAAGAGCTTGGTGTCATTGCTTGAACGTGAAGGATTGGACGCGGTGTTCATCGCTCCTTCCTCGGATCTGACGTATATCACCGGGTTGAAAATGAAATCCGATTCCCGCCTCAAGGGAGCCGTGGTCACCGCGCGGGGGGCCCATTTTTTCCTGTGCCCCGCGATGCAGGCGGATGACGCCGAAGAGATCGGCACGGATTTCGCGATCGTTCCATGGACGGACCATGAAGGCTTCAAACCGGCATTCGACCGGGGGCTCGCGATCGCCGGTCTCGGAACCGGGATGAAGATAGCATTCACCCGAGGCATCGAAGCCGGCGACATGCTCGATGCCATGCGGGGCCTCGAAGCGACCTGCGTGAACGGCTTCACGGTGATTTCGCCCCTGCGCTCGGTGAAAAGCCCAGACGAACTCGACAGGATGCGGTACGCGTCGCGCATGAACGACCAGATGATGGATGCGGTGAGCCGGTATATCAGGCCGGGCGTCACCGAAACCGACATCGTGAAATTCGTGATGAATTTCCATGAATCGCAGGGCGGGGTTCCGCGCGTGCCGGGCGTGGCGACCGGTCCCAACAGCGCCAAGGCGCATTACGCACGGGACAACAACCGGACAGTCGAGATGCGCGACATCGTCATGATCGATTCGGGCGGCTGGTATCGGGGGTACAGCCACGACATGACCAGGACCTTTTTCGTCGGCGCTCCCACCGACGAGCAGCGGAACGTGTACGAAATCGTGCGGCGCGCCCAACAGGCCGCCGAAGACTCCGTAGGAATCGGTTCCATCCCCGCGGAGATCGACGCGATCGCCAGGAACATCATCGCGGCCGAAGGCTACGGCGAGGCGTTCACCCATCGGCTCGGCCATGGCATCGGCATGGACGGACACGAGTCGCCCTACATTTCCCCGGCCAATCGGGAACCGCTGGTGCTGGGCAATTGCTTCAGCATAGAGCCGGGAATCTACCTGAAGGGAAAATTCGGGGTGCGCATCGAAAATCTCGTGATGCTGACCGCAGCGGGAAAGGAAGTGATCAACCACTATCCGAAGCAATTGCGGATCCTCTGATCCACCGGAGCAATCCTATGACCGAACCGGAAATACTGCGCAAGGCGCTTGAAATAAAAGACTATATCGTATCGGCGAAGCGGAGGTTCCATCGCGAGCCCGAGCTCGGCATGAAGGAATTCAAGACCACCGCGTTCGTGCGGTCCGAACTCGCGCGCATGGGCATTGCAATGGCGCCGATCGATTCGGATGTCGGGGCGGTGGGCCTGATCACCGGAACGAAGCCGGGAGAGGGGCGCGTCTGCGCGCTGCGCGCTGATATGGACGCCCTGCCGATCCAGGAAGAGCTTGAAATTCCGGACCGATCCATCGTTCCCGGCGTCATGCACGCATGCGGCCATGATGCCCATACGGCGATGCTGCTCGGGGCGGCGGAAATTCTGCAGGGCATGCGGGACCGCTTTTCCGGCACGGTCAAGCTGCTCTTCCAGCCGGCCGAGGAAACGCTCGGCGGCTCAGCGCACATGATCGCCTCGGGCGCCCTGACCTCGCCCGATGTCGAATACATCCTCGGCATCCACGGGCATTCAGGCTACGAGGTGGGCGAGATCGCCCTGAGGCCCGGACAGTACATGGCGTCTTCGGATTTCTTCACCGTGACGATGAAGGGGATGAGCGGCCACGGCGCGTACCCGCACAAGGTTTCCTGCGATCCCATCCTCGCGGCGTCGAACGCGGTCATGGGAATCCAGTCGATCATTACCCGCCAGATCGACGCCATCGACCACGTGGTCATATCGGTGTGCCAGATTTCCGGCGGCTCCGCGAAGAACATCATACCGGACACGGTGGAATTCGGCGGTTCGGTACGCTGCCAGAATCCGCGGACACGCGATTCCATGGAGGGGCGGATCGCCGCGGTCGCGGACGCGGCGGCCAGGATGTACGGCTGCACCGCGGTCCTGGATTACCACTATGGAGTTCCTCCCCTCGTGAACACGCCATCGCTCGTCGAACTCGCGCGCGGAAGCGCCGCCGCCGTCGTCGGGCCCTCACGCGTGAGGGATATCGATATTCCGGCGATGGGTTCCGAAGATTTTTCCAGATACGGGGAAATCGTGCCGAACAGCCTTTTCGCGCGCCTGGGCATACGCCAGTCCGGAAAACCGGAAACGAAATTCCACAACGGAAAATTCCTGTTTCCGGAAGACGCGCTGCCGTACGGATCCGCGTTCATGGCCCAGTTCGTGCTTGATGTGAATATCTGACCTGGAGGATAAAATGCAATCGAAAATGACCCATCGGCAGAGAATCGAGGCCGCGCTGGCCGGTTCGCCGACCGACAGGATTCCCTACAGCATGTGGATGCATTTCCCCAACCGCGACCGCCACCCGCGCCGGCTGGCCGAGATAACCATCGCGAAACAGCGCGAATACGATCTCGATTTCATCAAATTCATGCCGTACGGCATGTACTCGACCGTGGATTACGGAGTCGATCTGGATGTCCAGCCCGGATTCCTTGAGGCGCCCCTCCAGCACGAGCCGCTGGTGAAAACCGCGGAGGATTGGGACAAGATCAGGTTCGTGCCGGGCACCGAAGGCGAATACGCCATCGTGCTCGAAGCGCAGCGAATCCTCTTTTCGATGATGGACGAGCGCGTCCCGTTCCTGCAGACGGTATTCAGCCCCATGACGACCGCCGCGAAAATTTCATCGCCCGAGTCGCTGGTCCAGCACCTGCGCGAGGATCCTGTCCGTGTGCATCGCGCGCTGGAAATCATCACCGCCACCACGATCCAATTCGCCAGGGCGACCGTGGGGCTCGGCGCCGACGGCCTTTTCTTCGCAAGCCAGATGTCGACCCGAACCTTGCTGGACGAGGCGACCCATGCCGAATTCGTGAAAAAATACGACCTGCAGGTCCTGAACGCGGTGCGCGCGTCGACCTGGTTCAACGTCATTCACCTTCATGGCGCGGATGTCATGCTCCGGGAAGTTCAGGACTACCCCGTGCAGGCGCTGAACTGGCACGATCGCGATGACGGTCCCTCGATGGACGAGGTGCGGACCTACAGCGACAAGGCATTCATCGGCGGCATGAGCTGGGGAAAGAACTGGATCGGAAAGACCGATGCGGCGGTGAGCGCGGAGATTCGCGATGTCGCGGCCCGGCAGGGCGGACGCGGCATCATACTGGGGCCTGGCTGCGTGATCGATCCTTCCACGCCTGCCGCCCGCCTCGGGCTGGTCAGGAAGGAAATCGAAACGCTGGCTTCGAACCCGTGATCGCGCGGTCCAGCGCGTCGGCGAATTTTTTCGCGTCGCGCGCGGTGCGGGCGGAAGCGCGTGGAGATTCGGGCGCCAGGCCCGCAGCGCGCAGGTCGGCCATGCGGTCGCGCAGCGAGCGGCGTTCGGCGGCGTTCTCCGCGGTGAAAAGATCGCCGCGGTCGTTCAGCGCCGCGACGCCGCGCCCGGCCACGCGCTCGGCGAAGGGGATGTCGCGCGTGACCACCAGATCGCCTGACGCGATGTGCGATTCGATCCATGCGTCGGCGGCGTCGGGGCCGGGCGGCACGAGCGTCATGCGATCGGCGGGGATGTCCGGCAGGCGCTTCGAGGCGACGAAACGCGTGGCGGCGCGCCTTAACAGGATGGGCCGCAGGTCGCGGGGAATCGAGTCCGCGTCGACCCAGATGGTCATGCGCCGGGCTCCTTGGCCGCGGAAGAGGGCAGGCCGGCGCGCCAGAGGGTGCCTGAGCCCGTGAGGCGATACCCCGGGCAGGCGGCGGCGACGAAGACGGATTGGCCGCGGTCGAGCGCGAGCGACTCGGCGGACGCAACCTCGACATGGATCGGGCCTTCGGTGCACAGGAGTATTTCCGGGCCGACCGGCGTGAAATCGCCGGCCGGGGCGCCGTCGGGCCTGGTCAGGCGCGACAATTCGAACTCGCTTGCGGGCGTCTTCCATACTTCCGCCGCGCCTTCGCGCACCGGTAGCAGGAGAGAAACACCGGACTCGCCCGTGCGGGCTTCCTCGGCCTCGCGCTCGTGCAGCACGCGCAGGAGTTCTGCGGTATCAACGTGCTTGGGGGTGAGGCCCCCGCGGATCACGTTGTCGGAATTGGCCATGAGCTCCAGGCAGGTGCCCTCCATGTAGGCGTGCAGGACACCGGCGGACAGGTAGATGCCCTCGCCGGGCTCAAGGACAAGGGCGTTCAGGACAAAGGGCATGAGGACGCCGGGATCGAGGGGGTAGAGGCGGGCCAGCAGGGGCACCAGGCGCGGCAGGGGATCGGGCCGTGCTGACGGGTCTGAGCGCTGCCCCGCGGCCGGGGTCGCGGCGGAATGCGAAAGCGCTGCGGCGCGGGCCAGGGCGAGTTCCTGCAGGCGCTTGGCGCTGGCGCGGTCGTGGTAGCGGCCGGGCAGGAGCAGGCGCTCCACCAGGTCCACGGGACCGAGTGATTCAGACCGGTGCGAAGACCCCAACAGGGCTTTCGCGAGCGCGGGTCCCATGAGGTCCAGCGCCTGGCCGACTGGACGGAAGCCGCAGAGGGCGGTGAAGGGCGACAGGGCGACGGCCAGTTCGGGCTTGTGGTTGCCGTCGCGGTAGGTGCGATGCGGCGCGTCGATCGGGATGCCGGCCGCGTTCTCGCGCGTGAAGCCCTCGCGCGCCGTGGGCAGCGACGGGTGGGCCTGGATGGACAGCGGTTCGCCCGCGGACAGGACCTTGAACAGGAATGGAAGGGAGGCCGCGGCGTCGGCGGCGATGCGTTCGTCGAGGCGAACGCCCTCGGCGATGGACGGAAAGCTCGGATGCGCGCCCATCCACAGTTCGGCGGCCTTGATGCCGGTCGGTACCGGAGCGCCGGTGCAGGCGTGTATGCCGCCGTAGCTGCCCCATGAATGCTCCCGGATGGGATTTTCCAGTCTGAACATCGTACGCATGGCGGGAAGGATACCCCGGAGCGGCGGCCCGAGTCCAGAAACACGGAAGGTGCCCGAGGCATGGGGGTAAAAAGCCCGGGTTCCCGGTCAGGCATCCAGGAAGGCGCCCACCTGGCGGGCGATACCCTCGACCCCATCCGAAATCAGGCGGCATTCCGGCAGGCTTTCCACGAACACGCGCCCGTAGCGCTTGGTCAGGATGCGCGGGTCGAGCACGGCCACCGCGCCTCGGTCCTCGGAGTGGCGGATCAGTCGGCCGAAGCCCTGTTTCAGGCGGATGACCGCCTCGGGCAGGCTGATTTCCATGAAGGAATTGCCGCCGCGCTTTTCCAGCGCCTCGGAGCGGGCCATCTGCACCGGGTCGGTCGGCACGCGGAAAGGCAGTTTGCAGATGATCACCAGCGACAGCGTCTCGCCGGGGGCGTCCACGCCTTCCCAGAACGAATCCGTGGCGAACAGCACGCTGGTGATGTCCTCGCGGAAGGCGGCGAGGAGGCGCGACCGGTCGTCGGTGCCCTGGCGCAGGCAGGCGATGCCGCGCGCCTCCATCGCGGGGCGGGCGGCTTCGAAGGCGGAAAGCAGGGCCTCGTAGCTGGTGAAGAGCACGAGGGCGCGCCCGCCCGAGGCTTCCAGCAGGCGCAGGACGCCTGCGTTGATGTAGTCGCGGTAGGCGGGGCTTTCGGGGGCTGGCGCGCGCGAGTCCAAGGCCAGGAGGGCATTGGTCCTGAACGGGAAGGGCGACGGGTAGCTTCGTGAAACCAGGTCGTCGCGCTTCGGGTCGATGCCCACCTTGCGCAGCCAGAATTCGAAGCTGTCGCCCACCGCCAAGGTGGCGGAAGTGCAGACCGACGCGCGCATTTTGGAAAACACCGCGTTCTTCATGACTTCGGCGATGTCCAGTGGCGAGGAGACGAATTCCACGAAGGGGTCGCCTGCGCCGGTGCGCGAGCGCTCCATCCAGAACACGCGGTCGGGGTGGGCGTCGAATTCCTTGTAGGAGCCGCAGAAGGCCGCCGACTCGCCCAGGGCGCGCAGGAGGGATTTCGCCTCGAACCAGGCGGTTTCCTGGCAGACGGATTCGGGGCATTCCTCCAGCGCGCCGCCCACGATGCGCGTGACCGCCAGCAGGGCCCGTTCCAGCGCGCTCGCAGGCCCGGAAACGCAGGCTTCCAGTTCCGGCGTGCGCACCGACAGCCGGACCGTGCGTTCCTTCGCGAACAGCGGCGTCACCGCGCGCTCGAAATCGACCACGCAGGTGCGCGCGTCGGCGATGGCGCGGTCCAGCCCATCCAGCAAATGCCCCGGAAAATCCGGAATCTGCCGCAGTTTCAGCGCCACGCCGAACTCGCGCGCCCTGTGGCGGCGCGACAGGCGCGACAGGCGCCGGTACACCGAAAACCGCGACAACCTGTCGGAAAACAGGCTGGTGGCGCTCGATTCCACGGCGTGGGCCTCGTCCAGCACCAGCGCGCGGTAGGGCGGCAGCACGGCGGTCTGCTCGTAGCCCGCGCCGTGCATGCGCGCCGCCAGGTCGGCGAACAGGATGTGGTGGTTGGCCACGACAACCTGCGCGTCGGCGGCCGCCTTGCGCACCCGCAGCAGGTGGCATTCCTCGCGGCGCGGGCAGCGCAGGCCCAGGCAGGTTTCCATCTCGGAACAGACGCGGCCCCAGACCTGCTCCTCGGGCCAGAAGGAAAGGTCCGCGCGGTCGCCCGAACCGCCCGCCCTGTCCCAGGCGTCGATGCGCCGCAAGGGGTGGTCCTCGGCGGCGAACATGCCTTCCTCGTCCAGCGCCTCGGCCAGGCGCACCTTGCACAGGTAGTTGCCGCGGCCCTTTACCAGCGCGGCCTTTACTTTTTTCTTGAACATCGAGGCGACCACCGGGATGTCCTTGTCAATGAGCTGTTTCTGCAGGTTGATGGTCGCTGTGGACACGACCACCCGCTCTTCGTTGCGGATGGCCCAGGCGAAGGCCGGAAGGAGGTAGGCGAAGGACTTGCCCACGCCGGTGCCCGCTTCGGCCACCAGGATGCCGCCATCGTTCAGGGTGCGGGTGACGTCGCCGGCAAGGCGCACCTGCGAAGGCCGCGGTTCGAAATTGGGCATGGCGCGCGAGAGCTTGCCGCCGGAATCCAGGACGCCGGCGATTTCTTCCGGGTCCACGGGGCGGTAGGCTCGGGCGCGGGCGGGTTCGGCGACCACGAAGACCTTGGACACGGCGTTGTCCACGATGTAGGAACCGACGCCCGCCGCGCCCGCCTGGGCCGCCACCTCGACATCGGCGTCGGAAGGAAGGAGGGTGCCGGACGGATGGTTGTGCACGATGACGTCGCCGCGCTCGGTGTGCGACGCCAGCGCGGGCACTGCGCCCTTCGACCCGCGCGCCACCACCTGCAGCGAGGCGACCTTGCCCCGTTCGTCCAGGCTGCAGAACGCGAACACCTCGTTGCCGCCCGCGTCCTCGATTTCCGCGGCCAGAAGGGCGATCGCCTCGTCGGTGAAACGCGCCTTGGCGTCCTGCGCCTTCACTGCAGCCCCACCGACGAACCGAAGGAGAAGGCGACATGGCTGCCTCCGGCCCGGTCCGGGTCGAGGATCCATGCGACTTCCGCGGCGGCGGTGACCGAACCCTGCGCGGAAAGCCCCACGAGGGGGGCGAATCGCGCCGTGGCGCGCAGGAATGCCGAGGCCGGCAGGGCGAGGGCCGCGGGATCAGCCACACTCAGGGATGCGGCGCCGGGCTGGTAGAGCGCTGCGCGGATGCCCGGCCGCAGGGTCAGGCTGGCGAAGCGCAGGGGCAGGCGGAGGCCGCGCGGCCGGTCCGCGTGCGGGGTGCGCGCCGCCAGGTACGCGCGGGCGGAGAGTTCGCCGTAGGCCAGCCAGGGCGAACGGCCCGGGTCGGCGGCGTATTCGGCCATGGATGGCCAGGGGGTGCCCAGGATCGAGTATGAGGTGGCGGCTCCCGACCCGAGAATCCGGTACGCCGGCGAAAATCGCAGATCCGGCGATAGCGCCACCGCGCCCGCAATCCTCGCATCCAGGCCGAGCGGGCGGACCGAGGCGTGTCCGGTCGCGGACAGCGACAGCTGCGGGGCGCCGGTCGGGAGCGCCGAACCGGCGCCCGCGCCCGAACTACCCGCCGCGCCTGGCAGGGCCCAGGGCGCCCACTCGATCTCCGTACCGCCGAAGAGCGACCAACCGGCCGGATCCCAGGGCGCGAAGTACGAGGCGCGCATGGTGGAGTACCCGGTCCAGAGGCTCGCGCCCGCGGCGGCCCGATCGCGGTCGGCTGACCAGATCGGGGGCTGTGCGCCAGGCGATGTCCCGGCGGGCGCGGCATCGCCCGAGAGCGAGAGGGCCGCATCGGCGCCGTAGCCGAACCAGCGGTTCACCGGCCTTAATTGCCGGGTGCCCGAGAATGACAGCACGCCGAGGTCGGACCTTCGCCAGGTGCCCAGCGCCGTGGGTCGGAGCCGGTCGGAGAACGAGAAACCCAGTTCGTGCCGTCCGAAATCGGCCTGCGCCGCGAGCGCGGCCTCGGGCCCGCCGCCTGCGAAATCCCAGCCACCCTCGGCCTGCCAGGATAAAAAGCCGGTCAGGTCCTGTCCCGTGAACCGCAGCGAGAGGGTTTCGTTTTCCCAGAGCGGCACGCGGTAGCTCCGCCCGGCCAGGGGCAGGATGGCCCTGCGCGCGCCCGCGCTGCCCGGCGCTTCCCGTTGCTGGGCGATGGCGGAAGCTCCGTTGCCCGGAGCCGGACCTGCCGTGCCCGCGACGTTCGCGGCCATGCGCCAGGGGATCCACGCGGGATTCCGGGTCGAGGCGAGCTCCTCCGGCCGGGTCGGCGCGACCGATGCAAAGGGCGCTATCGGCGCGATCATGAGCTGCCGGCCGCCGTCCGGTTCCAGCCGCGCGAAGGCGACGGCCGGTCGCGCGGTGTCCGCGGTGCGCCCGTCCTGTTCCGCATGCCCGGCATCCACCAGGGCCATCTGCCAGAAGGCGCCCATGGTGCCGGGAATGTCGCCCCGCGGCACGAGGCCGCCGCCGGCGTCCTGCCTGCCGCCGCCGCCCGAACCGCCCGCGCCCGAGTCCGCTTTCTCCGTGAACAGCGCGATGCGCGGCACGCCATTGTCGCCTGCATGCATGACGGCGACCAGGTCGCGCGTCGCGGCCACCGCCATGACGGCGCCCAGGCCCGCCGCCCGGGCATCCAGCACTTCCAGCGCCCCGCCCGGACCCGGGCGCCGGGCGGCGTACAGCCGGGCGCCGATCCGCACCAGGCCATACTCGATGCCGCGCTCCGGCGCGACCGTGACGCGCGCCAGGCGCGGTTCGGCGCTGCCCGCCGCAGTCCCGGCGTACGCCGCGGCGAGCGCGCGGCTGCCCTCGGCCAGGCCCGCGATGCCCGACCCCGGCGCGGGGTATTCTGCGACAAAGCGCCGCGACGCCAGATCGAACTCGCGGACGACCGCCGACCAGCGCCCGCCCGGGCCCTGCCGCGCCCACTCCACAAGCAGGAGCGTGCCGTCGGCGGAAACGCCGATGTCGCCTACCGCGCCGTCCGCGGCGAAAAGCCGCTCCGGACGCGCCCCCCTCGACTCCGATTCCAGGCGGAAGGCCGCGCCTGATTCGGCATCCACCCAGTACAGGATGCCGCCCCGGGCGGCCAGGGCGGTCACGAAGCGGCCCGAGCCGGACACCCGCCGCGCCAGCGCCATGTCGGCGGCGATGTCCGGCAGGCGGATAGAATCCAGGAAGTCGCGCCACACGTCCTCCAGCCAGGCTCCGGTCACCGTGCGGAAAATGCCCCCCGGGAAAAAGCTGCCGTCGAACCCGGCGAAGAAGTTGCCTTTGGAACCCTCGACCCACAACCTGCCGATCGTTTCCGGGCCAAAGCGCCTGACCAGATAGTCGGCAAAGGGCCCGCCGTACAGATGGTACAGCGATCCCGCATAGGGCAGGGTGCCGTTGGTTTCCCAGAATTCGCGGCCGGTACGCCTGGCCGCATCGATGCGCATGCGCGCCGCGGCGGACGGATCGTTCAGGCGCCCCTCTCCCCGGGAACTCTCGGCCAGCACCGAAGTGCCCTCCGAAATGACCGAGGGGACCATCCAGCCCGTGGGCTCGATCGGGTCGCCGAACAGGAAGGCCAGCGCGCTCCAGAGGGGTCCGCGCAGGCCCGAGGTCAGGGCGTGGGTCAGTTCGTGCGTGAACACGTCGCGCAATTCGTCGCGCATGGACGAAAGCTCGCCCGACCAGGGGGCGGGCGCGAGCTGGATGACCAGGCGCTCCGAGGGCGCCATGGTGAGGTAGCCGTTGAGCCAGGGCGAGGTGTCGGTCAGGAGGACCGGGATTTTCCGGCGCCCGCCCGATGTTCCGTCCGGAATTCCGAACAGCGCTGCGATCCGCGCGCGTTCGGCATCGGCGAATCCGGCCAGGTCGCGCGCCCGGGATTCCAGCGCGGCGGGGTAGTATATGGTGAATCCCGGCGTATCGATCCGGTACAGGGCCTGGGTGGGGTCCAGTTCGAGGGCCTGCGGCGGGGCGGCGTTCAGGCCGAGCGCGGCGGCTGCCAGCGTGAAAACAAGGGCCGCCATCCGGACGTGGATGGCGGGCAGGGCGAGTCGTGCGGGCAGGGCGAGCCGGACTGGCCAGGTGGTGCGGGCGCGCATCTTCACATGAGTATACTGATTCCGCGCGCGCGGAGGACAGAGCGCGCGCAGGTCCGGCGCAGGGGTACTGGCGCAGAGGTACTGGCGCAGGGCCCCCCTCCCGTATATTCTGGACAGAAGACAATCATGGAAGAGAAAAGCTCAGCCGGCACAGTGTCGGGCGTCCGACCAGGCGCGCGCCGCCGCATCGCCCCCTATTGGACTGTCCTCCCCTGCAGGAATCCGCCCGCCGAACAGGCGGACCCGGTCATGCGCGCCATCCTCGAACTATCGCGCGAGGACGAGGAACTCGGCGCCTTCGAGGACCGCGGTCCCATCCTATTCAAGGACGGCATCTTCCAGATCGATATGGAACACCCGCAGGAAGCCCCGGGCATCGACCCGAACCTGAAGGGCCTGATCGATTCGATCATGCACCCAACCTGATCCCCACGGAGCGTAGTCCGCATGCCACGCATCATGTCCTGGAACGTCAACGGAATCCGCGCCTGCGCCGGCAAGGGCCTGTACGACTGGATCGCGCGCGAAAGCCCCGATTTCATCTGCCTGCAGGAAACCAAGGCCCACCTGGACCAGCTTCCGGCCGAGCTGGCCGTGCCGCGCGACGGACAGGGCAATCCCTACCATGTGTACTGGGCGCAGGCCGCCCGCCGCGGGTATTCGGGCGCCGCCATCTTTTCCAGGGTCGAGGCGAGATCCACCTCGTTCCTGGGCATCGACGAGTTCGATGTCGAGGGCCGCACGATGGCGGCCGACTTCGGCGACTTCGTGCTGGTTTCGGCCTACTTTCCCAACAGCCAGGATGCGGGCGCCCGCATAGACTACAAGGTGCGCTACTGCGACGCCATGCTCTCCTTCTGCGACCGCCTGGTCGCGCAGGGCAAACACGTAGTGGTTTCCGGCGACTACAACATCGCGCACACCGAGATCGACCTGGCCCGCCCGAAGGACAACGAGGGCAGCCCCGGCTACCTGCCCGAAGAGCGCGCCTGGATGGGCAAATACCTTTCTTCCGGCTATGTGGATACCTTCCGGACCCTGCACCCGGAGCCGGGCAACTACACATGGTGGACCTACCGCGTCAAATCCGCGCGGGAAAACAACGTCGGCTGGCGCATCGACTACCACTGCGTGGACGAGGGCCTGCGCGGCGCCATCAGGGCGGCCGGCATCCAGCCGGAGGTGACCGGTTCTGACCACTGTCCGGTAACCCTCGACCTGGAGTTCTAGGAGGTTTCGCATGCGGATCAAGTACAACGCGCCGGTCACGCTGACCTACACGTTCATGTCGGCGATCGTGCTGGGCCTGAGCGTCACCTTCCTGCCATCGCTCACCGCGCTGTGGTTTTCCACGCCCGCGCCCTTCCGCTCGAACGCCATAGGCGACTATCTGAAGCTGTTCACGCACGTGATCGGGCACGCCAGCATCGAGCACTACATTTCGAATTTCACGATGGTCCTGCTGCTCGGGCCGATCCTGGAAAATTCCTACGGGTCGATCCGGCTGATGCTGATGATGCTGGTCACGGCCTTCGTGACCGGCGGCCTGAATGTGCTGCTGTTCCCGAACACGGTGCTGATGGGCGCGTCGGGGATTGTTTTTCTTATGATAATGTTATCCAGCATAACGAATTATCGCAAGGGAGAAGTGCCGCTGACCTTTATCCTGGTGCTGATCGTGTTTCTCGGGGGCGAGGTCTGGAAGGGGGTGGCCGTGAAGGACAACGTGTCGCAGTTCACGCACATCCTGGGCGGCCTGGTAGGCTCCTTCTTCGGGTTCCTGAAGCCCCGTTCGGGCAGGGAGGCGGCGAATGTACGGTAAGGTGGGGCAGGAGCTCGCGGCCAAGCTCGCGAAGATCCGCGAGGAAGGGCTGTACAAGGGCGAGCGGGTGATTTCGGGCCCGCAGGGCGCCGAAATCCGCGTTGCCTCCGGCAACGCGGCCTCCGGCAACGCGGCCTCCGGCAACACGGCCTCCGGCAACGCGGCCTCCGGCAAC
>CAYRXK010000007.1:0-7451 GCA_964428265.1 uncultured Treponemataceae bacterium | reverse complement strand
CGGCCTCCGGCAACGCGGCCGGCGGGCAACCGGTCTTGAATTTCTGCGCCAACAACTACCTGGGGCTGTCCGGCGACCCGCGCCTGGCGGAGGCAGGGGCGCGCGCGATGCGGGCCTGGGGCTACGGCCTGTCGTCCGTGCGCTTTATCTGCGGCACCCAGGAACCCCACAAGGAACTGGAGCGCCGCATCGCGAAATTCCTGGGGATGGAAGACGCCATCCTTTTCGGGTCCTGTTTCGACGCCAACGGGGCGGTCTTCGAACCCCTTCTGGACGAGGACTGCGCCATCGTGACCGACAGCCTGAACCACGCCAGCATCATCGACGGCGTCCGGCTCTGCAAGGCGCGCCGCTGGGTGTTCAAGCACGCCGACCTGCGCGATGTCGAGGAGACCGACCCCGACACCGGCAAGGCCGCCAAGGGCCTGGAACGCTGCCTGAAGGAAGCCGTGACGGCCGGTTCGCGCATCGTCATGATCGCCACCGACGGTGTCTTTTCCATGGACGGCGACATCGCCGACCTTGCTCCGATCTGCGATCTGGCCGAGCGCTACGGCGCCCTGGTCATGGTGGACGACTCGCACGCCTCCGGCTTCACCGGCCGCACCGGTCGCGGCACCTGGGAACACCGCGGCGTCGCCGGCCGCATCGACATCATCACCACCACCTTCGGCAAGGCCCTTGGCGGCGCTTCCGGCGGCGTCATCGCCGCGCGCGCCGAAATCGTCGAATACCTGCGCCAGAAGGCGCGCCCCTACCTTTTCTCCAACACCCTGGCGCCGGCCATCGTCGGCGGCACCCTGGCCGCGCTGGACATCCTGGAAGCGTCCACCGAACTGCGCGACCGGCTGGAATCCAACACCGCCCGCTTCCGCGCCGGCATGACGGCCGCAGGTTTCGACATCAGGCCCGGCACGCACCCCATCTGCCCCGTCATGCTCTACGACGAAAAACTGGCGCATCGCATGGCGGACGAACTGCTGGCCGAAGGCATCTACGTGATCGGCTTTTCCTTCCCCGTCGTGCCGCGCGGCAAGGCGCGCATCCGCGTGCAGATATCCGCCGCCCACACGGCCGAGCAGATCGACCGCGCCATCGCGGCATTCACCAGGGTGGGGAAGCGGTTGGGCGTGCTGCGCTGACAGGCCCGTGCGGGGGGCGGCCCGGGAATCTTGGTTGCGACCTTCTGCGTTTCAAACCAGGGGTCGAGAGCTGGGCGCGACCTGACAACACCACGTACATGCCGATGTACAACCGGTTGTACCGTAGCGTGTACGAGGCGTTGTACAACTATCCGTACTTATCCGAGTACCGCGGTTGGTGCATCAGCAGGTACCGAGTATCGTCTCCTCGAGCCCAGCGCCCGAAGGGTACTCCACGGCCTCTTTACCTTCCCGCGGGCGTTTCATTATATTTTCAATCGAGCCAAGCACTTCACCCGAGGTTTTCAATATGCCCACGTATGAGTACGAATGCCGTCACTGCAACCACACGTTCGAAAAGTTTCAGAGCATGACGGAAGAACCGGTAAAGGTCTGCCCCGAATGCGGCAAGAATGTCCGCCGTGTCATCGGCGGCGGTACCGGCATTATTTTCAAGGGCTCGGGCTTTTACGTAAACGATTCCAAGCGCAGCAACCCGGTGGCGCCCGGCAAGGCCAAAACCGCCGATCGCGGGGCCGACAAGCCAGCCAGCCCCACAGCCGAATCAGGGTCGCCGCCCGCCTCGACCGCCCCAGCCGGGGAAAAAGGATCTTCCTGCGCGGGATGCCCCGCCGCCTCCGCCTGAATTTCCCGATTCTTTTCGCCCTTTTTCTTGTCAGCCGTCCGATCCGGGGTATAGTAGAATACGCGGATCACCCGCAGACCCAGGAAGGAGGTACCGAGGAATTCCACCCGACACCAAAAACGATCGCCTGAATGCGTTCGCTGCGCCGCCCGCGTACGATACGGCCCGCATCGGCGACACCGCGCGTTCCGTCCTGTTTCTCGGCGTGCCGAATGCCGATCCGGACCGGAATGCTTCCCTGGCCGCCCGCCTCTACCGATTCCGCGACGCCGCCACCACGGCAGGCTACCGCGCCGAAGTCGCCCTCGTCCCCGACCTACCCGCCCTGCGCTCCATCCTGGACCACGCCCGACCCGACCTAGTATTCTCCGCTTCCGACCACATTCCGGCAGGCGCTGGTGTATCCCGGATCGAGGCTCAGGAAAACCTTCAGGCCGATCTTCTCGTGAACCTCCACGCGGTCCTGACGCGCCGCGGCCAACCCTTCGCGGGATCCTCCGCCGACGTGATCGACCTGGCGCTGGACAAGCGCGCGCTGAAACGCCGCTTCGCCCAAGAAGGAATTCCCACGCCGCGGGACGCGCCCGACGCGCCCGACGCCTCCGATGGCCCCTGGATCGTCAAACCCGCGCGCGAAGGAAACTCGCGCGGCATATCCCCGGCCGGCATCGCGCGAACCCCGCAGGACCTGGCGCGCATCGTTGCCGACCTCGCCCCGCGCTTCGGCGAGCTGGTGGTGGAACGCTACCTTGGCTATGCCCCCGATTTCCGCGAGTACACGGTGGCCATGATCGGCAACGGCGCGGAGCGCCGGATCATGCCGGCGCGCGTCACCCTCGACCCGGGGATCACCACCAGCCCCGTGATTTCCGCGGGAGAACCCGACCGCCTGGTCACCACCGAAGCCAAGAACACTGGTCGCGCGACCGTGATGGCCATCGACGACGAAGGCGAACGCGCGCGCGTCGCCGCGCTGGCCGCCCGGGCTTTCGCGGCGGCCGGAGTCGACGACTACGCGCGCTGCGACATCGTTCATGCCGAAGCCGCCCTTCACGTGCTGGAAATCAACGGCCAGCCGATGATTCCCGACCGCTGGTTCGGCGGTTGCGCGCGCTTTTCCGGATTGGAAGGTGATGCGTATCTCGGCATCATCCTTGACGCAGCGTTCCGGCGTGCCGGACAGGCCCTGCGCGCGGAGGTACGGCCATGATCCGATGGATGAATGAACGCGCTTCGGGTTTCGGGCTTTTGCACCATGAACTCGATGCGCATACCCTTGGCATGGCGCAGGTGGCCGACCTTCTCGGCCGCTGCGGCGTCCGGACCAGCCTGGCCGACGCCGACAGCTGCGCCGACGCGGCGCGCCTGGTCTCGGGTCCCGCGCCCGGCGGATCCCACGCGCTGCGCCGATGGATCAGGGACGAACGGCTGGGCGCCATCGGATTCAGCTACCGGCTGGATCCGCAGGATGCCCTGCGGCACCTCGGTGCCTTCCTGGAATTCCTGAAGCGCGAGGGGCTGGACGCACCGCGGGGTGGACCGGTCGCGGCGGTGTTTTTCGCAGGCCTTCCGGAGGCCGCGGAGCTTGCCGAAGCACGGTTTCCTGAACTCGCGGGCTGCTTCCGCGGCGGCGAAACCGACTGGGAAACCCTCGACCTATTGGGCATTCCGCGATCCGCGATCCCCGCCGAACTGAAAGAAGGCGCGCGCTACGACGAAGCGAGGCTGCAGTTCGGCCGCGAAATCGCGCGCAAGGCCGATTACCTGGGCGTCGGCCCGGTGGACCGCACAGCCTCGCCCCGCTTCGGCAAACGCGGAGAACACCTGACCGACCGCGTGGATCATGGCCGCGCCGCGGGCTTGCCGCCCCTGATCCGCGCCCACGCCGGTCCCTACCTTCCCGACCGCCGCGAAGCCCTGGCCCTGTTCAACGGCTGGGCAGCCTCACTGGCCCGAGGCGGCCTCCTGGATGTATTGTCCATCGGCACCAGCCAGCTCACGCAGGAACGCTTTGGCGACACCTGGGGCGACGCGCCCAACGGCGGCGGCGTACCCATCAATTCTGAAGAAGAGTACGCGGAAGTCTGGCGGGCCGCGCGGCCCATGCTCGTGCGCACCTACGCAGGCTCGCGCAATGTGCCTTCGCTGGCCGAACAGCACGAACGCTCGCTGGACATCGCCTGGCACGCCCTGTCGCTCTGGTGGTTTTCCGTACTCGACGGACGCGGGCCCAACTCCGTGCGCGCGAATCTGGACGAGCACTTCCGCGCCATGCGCTACATCTCGGGCACCGGGAAACCCCTGGAACCCAATGTGCCGCACCATTTCGCGTTCCGGGGCGCCGACGACGCGGCTTACGTACTGTCCGGCTACGTCGCCGCCAGGGCGGCCAAGGCCTGCGGCATCCGCACCCTCGTCCTGCAGACCATGCTGAATACGCCGCGCCACACCTGGGGCGTGCAGGACTTGGCAAAAGCCCGCGCCCTGCTGACGATGGCGCGCACGCTGGAAGACCGCTCGTTCAGGATCATCCTGCAGCCGCGCGGCGGGCTGGATTACTTCTCCTCCGATCCGGACACGGCACGCGCGCAATTGGCGGCGGTCACCGCACTGATGGACGACATCGAGCCCGGCGTCGCCGACAGCCCCCAGATCATCCACGTGGTCAGCCACTCGGAAGGCAGGGGCCTGGCCGACCCGCCGGTGATAGAAGAGAGCATCCGCATCACGCGGCATGCGCTGGCCGAATACCGTCGCCTTCGCGCCGCCGGCGAAGTGGACGACATGGGCGCCGACGCCGAGGTGCGCCAGCGTACCGCCGCGCTGCTCGCCGAAGCACGCGCGCTTGCGGCCCTGGCCGAGCGCCTGCTTCCCGATCCCTGGTCGCCCGCGGGCCTGTACGCCATGCTGCGCGCGGGATTCTTTCCCCTGCCGCAGCTTGCGCATTGCCGCGGCGAGTTCCCGGAAGCGTGCTGCATCCGTACCGGTATGCAGGCAGGAGGCGTGCGCGTCCTGGGACCGGACGGCCTGCCCCTGCCTCGGGAGGCGCGCCTGGCCGGCATCGAGGCCGCCCTGCTCCGTGCCGGCCGTCCGGGTGGAGGTACCGCATGAGCGAAAACGATCCCGTCGGCGCGCGGCTGCGCGCCACGCGCGATAAAGGAAAGGAAGCGGTCTGGTGCGTCGTGGGCGCCGGCAACGGCGGCATCTGCATGGCCGGCCATCTGGGGCTCATGGGTTTCCCGACCCGGCTGTACAACCGCAGCGAGGAACACCTGGCCGGCGTGCGTTGGCATGGCGGCGTGGAACTGGACGGCGAAATCTCGGGTTTCGGTTCCCTGGCCATGGTAACGACCGATATGGCCCAGGCGGTGGCGGGAGCCGACATCATCATGGTGGTCACCCCCGCCACGGCGCACCGGCCCCTGGCTCTGGCCATGGCCCGCCACCTCGAGGACGGGCAGCTCGTGCTCCTCAATCCGGGAAGAACCGGCGGTGCCCTGGAATTCCGCGCCGCCCTCCGGTCCGCGGGCGAAACGGCCCGCCCCGTGGTGGCCGAAGCCCAGACCTTCATCTACGCCTCGCGCAGGATTTCGGGGCACAAGGGCCATATCTTCAAGATCAAGAACGAAGTGCCCGCGGCCGCGCTGCCCTCGTTTCGGACCCCTGAAATCCTCGGTGCCCTGGAGAACGCATTCCCGCAGTTCCAGGCGGGCGGCGACGTGCTGTCCACCAGCCTGGAAAACATAGGCGCGGTCTTCCATCCTGCCCTGACCCTCCTGAATGCCGGATGGATCGAGGAAACGCGGGGCGATTTCGAGTACTACCACCAGGGGATCACGCCCGCGGTCGCCTCGGTGCTGCAGCGCATCGACGACGAGCGCCTGGCGGTGGCCCGGGCCCTGGGGGTGCGCACCGTTTCCGCGCGGGAATGGTTGTACCTCGCCTACGACTCGTCCGGCGACGACCTGTGCGCCGCCATCCGGGCCACCTCGGCCTATCGGGGCATCAAGGCGCCGCGCGACATCGCCCACCGCTACATTTTCGAGGACATACCGATGAGCTTGGTGCCCATTTCCTCGATCGGCGCCCAATTGGGTGTCGGAACCCCGGTCACCGACATGACCATCGACCTTGCCTGCATCATGCACGGCACCGATTACCGCGCCGTCGGCCGGACGGTGCGCAGCCTGGGTATCGAAGGGCTCTCGGTGCAGGAGATCCGCAGCCTGGTAGCCGAGGGCGAATAGTGCCGACGAAGGAGTGATCATGCGTGCCATAATCGATACCGTAGTTCTGTTCCTGGATGGATTGCCCGGCACCGCTGCGGCCTTCCTGACGCTGGTGGCGGGCACCTTCGCGGCACTGATCCTTCGTGCGGTGGTGGGCTGGCTGTTCGGCAGGCCCCTGTTCGACCGGCTCTCCGAGCGGACCGGGCTTACCGAATTCCTGCGCAAGGGCAATGTCCGTTACGCGCCCTCCAAACTGGCGTCGGTGCTGGCATTCTGGATCGCCATGCTGTACGTCCTGTACCGCACCGCCGTCAGGATCGACTCAGGCGCGGCCGCGGCCGTTGCCGACCGCCTTCGCGCCTTCCTGCCGGGATTCGCCGCGGCGGGCATTGTCGCGGCGATCGGCGTGGTGTTGGTATCGTTCCTTTCCAATTTCGCCACGACCATCGCGCGCAACGCCGCGATGCGCAACCCGCGCCTGCTGGGCAAGGGCATCACCTATGGCGGCAACATCCTGGTCGTGACCATGGCGCTCGAACAGCTCGGCCTGGGCGCGGGTATCGTGACGGCGATCATCGTGCTGCTGCTGGGCGCGGTGGCACTGGGCCTGGCCCTGGCCTTCGGTCTTGGCTGCAAGGACATTGCCCGCAAGGCCATGGAGGACCTTTTGCGATCCTTGCGCGAGCGCGACCGGGCGGGGAAGGGCAGCGACCTGGAGGGTTGATCCGGTACCAGAAAGGTGGATGCCGGTGCGGTTTTTTATGCAGTTTCTCCCTTGCATATCTTGATAAATATACAGTGTCCTGATATACTAGCCGTCGAACAGGTACACGACCCAGGAGAAATCATGAAGAAGAAGATCGTACTCGCGTATTCCGGCGGCCTCGACACAACGGTTATTATTCCTTGGCTGAAAGAGAATTACGATTGCGATGTCATTGCGGTCTGCGGCGATGTCGGCCAGGAGGCCGATTACTCCGCCATGGAAAAGCGGGCCCTGGCTTCCGGCGCCTCCAAGATGATCGTGCTGGACCAGAAACACGAATTCGTCACCGACTACCTCTGGGCGCTGGTCAAGGCCGGGTCGCCCTACGAAAAGAAATACCTCCTGGGCACCTCGGCCGCGCGTCCCCTCCTGGCCAAGGGCCTGGCCCAGGTCGCCCTGCAGGAAGGCGCCGACGCCGTAGCCCACGGCTGCACCGGCAAGGGCAACGACCAGGTCCGCTTCGAACTCGGCGTCAAGGCCTTCGCTCCCGAAATGGAAGTGATCGCCCCCTGGCGCATCTGGGACATCCAGAGCCGCGAAGAGGAAATCGCCTACCTCGAGGCGCGCAACATCCCCGTGCCCATGAAAAAATCCGACTCCTACAGCCGCGATGACAATCTCTGGCACATCAGCCACGAGGGCCTCGACCTCGAGGACCCCGCCAACGA
>CAYRXK010000006.1:47616-50264 GCA_964428265.1 uncultured Treponemataceae bacterium | reverse complement strand
TCGAGCACGACGGCCATCGTCTTGTTCACGTTGGCGCTGGTCAGCGCGTAGAATTGCTCGCCGCCTTCCTTGTCTAGGACGAAGTTGGTTTCGGGCTGGCCGGTGATGGGATCGGAGGACACCGTGGCGCTCTGGATGTGCGTGCCGTCCAGGCCCGCCGCCTTGGCGACGACCATGTATTCGCCCGTGAACTCATCCAGGCCGTAGCTGTCCTTCTTGTAGACTTTCCGGATCACCGCGCCTTCGGGCACGAGGCCGTCCTTGTCCACCGTCATACTGCGTTCGTCCACGCCCAGGGGGTTGGTGGCGAGGTAGGAAGAGAGCGCGGCGGTGGCTTCGGAGTCCACGATGTGGAAGGCGAGGTTGCCCTTGCCCATGATGATCGAGTTGATGCGCTCGGGATCGGCGGTGCCGGGAATCTCGACGTAGATCTGGTCCTCGCCCTGCTGGCGGATGACCGGTTCGGTGAGGCCGAATTTGTCGATGCGGTTGTTCAGGATTTCGATGGCGCGCTTCATAGCGTCTTCGCGTTCGGCGGCCGACAGGTCGTGGCCGACCTTTTCGGAGAGCGCCTTCATGTCCGCCTGGATGATGACGGACATGCCGCCCGACAGGTCCAGGCCGAGCTGGATGGCGTCGCCGTGGCGTTTCTTGAGCGCGAGCACGTTTTCGCGGTACTTGCCCTCGATCCCGTCGAACGCGGAGCGCTCGGACCGGAAGGATGCCAGCAGGGCGCGCGCGTCCCAGGTCTTGGGCGCGCTCTTCTTGTCGGTTTTGAGCGCCTTGGCGGCGACCTGCTTCGCGACGGGATACTTCGCGGAGACATCGGCGGCATCGCCGGAGGCGGCCAAGGCCTTCAGCGCGGTAAGGTCGCCGTAGGCCATCCTGCGGGAGTAGTCCCGGATCTGTTCCCTGGAACCCACGGCGAGGGCCTGATCCTCCAGCGGGGTGAGGAAATACCACTGAAGGGTGGGAAACAGGAAGGCGAATGCGATCGCGATCACGGCGATCACCACGAGTAGCCGACGGATTTTAGTCATTCCGGTAACTCCAGCTGGGGTGTGGATCGATACCCGCCATTCGCCGGGGAATGGCGGGTTTCAGGGAGAGCGAGAAGGTTATTTCTTCTCTTCGGCCTTGTCCGCGGCGGGTTCGGCCTTCGCGTCGGCCTTGGATTCGGCCTTGGCCTCGGCTTTTTCCTCCGCCTTGGGCACCACGGTGGCAAGGGCCGACTTGGAGAATTCGATGCGCGTCTCGTCGTCTACCCGGATGACCACGGTTGCGTCCTTGACCGCGTGCACGATGCCGTGGACGCCGCCGATGGTGACGACCTTGTCGCCCTTCTTGACGCCGGAGATCATCTTCTGGGCTTCCTTCTGCTTCTTGTTCTGCGGGCGGATGATGAGGAAGTAGAAGATCACGAACACGAGGCCGAAGGTGACCAGGGTTGAAAGCATCTGGCCGGTGGAATTTCCGGCGGCTTGGAGGAGGGTGAAGTTGGAGCTGAGTGCGTTCATGTGGATTCCTTACTCGGTCGGATTCGGGAAAAGCTAGCACGGTTCCCGGAGATACGTCAAGTTTGGCTCTGGCCCGGCCGGCTCCGCGCCCGGCCGGGGCGCGCGGATCATGCGGTGATGAGGGTGCCGGCCTTGCCGTCCACCGCG
Source organism: uncultured Treponemataceae bacterium (assembly GCA_964428265.1). Lineage (GTDB taxonomy): Bacteria > Spirochaetota > Spirochaetia > Treponematales > Rectinemataceae > CAYRXK01. The sequence continues at coordinate 48,600 of CAYRXK010000006.1, read as the reverse complement.
TCGGTGGCGTGTTCCATGGACGTGATGATGACCTTGTCGCCGCCGCGCCTGATGAAATCGCAGGCGGCCTCGATCTTCGGCCCCATGGAACCCTTGGGGAACTGCCCCTCGGCCATGTATTTTTCGCACTCGGCCACGGTCATGCGGTCGAAGTATTTCATGTCGGGCTTCTTGTAGTTGATGGCGACGCGATCCACCCCGGTGAGGATGACCAGTTCGTCGGCGTCGATCAGGTTGGCCAGGAGGGCGGAAGCGCGGTCCTTGTCGATCACGGCGTCCACACCCGAGAGGGTGCCGTCGGCCTCGCGCTTTACCGGCACGCCGCCGCCACCGACCGCGATGACGATCTTGCCGTCGTCGATCATGTCCTTGATGGTGTCTTTTTCGATCACGTCCAGGGGCTGGGGCGAGGCGACGACGCGGCGGAATCCGCGGCCCGGGTCCTCTTTGATGATCCAGCCGCGGTCGCGGAGCTTTTCCACCTGCTCGGCCTTGTAGAACGGCCCGACGTACTTGGTGGGGTTGGACATGGAGGGGTCTGCCGGGTCCACCTCGACCTGGGTGATGACCGTGACCACGTCCTTCTTGACGCCGGCGACATGGAGGGCGTTGGAGAGGCACTGGGCGATCATGTAGCCCATGGAGCCCTGCGTGTCGGCCACGATGACGTTGAGGGTGGCGGGAGGAACCTGGGAACTGGCGGATTCGTTGCGGATGAGGTGCACACCGGCCTGGGGGCCGTTGCCGTGGGTCAGGACCACCTTGTGGCCTTCGCGGATCATGCCGACGATGGCATCGAGACTCTTGCGGGTGTTGGCGAACTGCTGTTCCACGGTGCCCTCGGTGCCTTCTTCTATGATGGCGTTGCCGCCGAGCGCCACGACGATCGTCTTCCTCGTGCTCATGAATTCTCCTTTCATCTGGGTCCGCGTTCGCGCGGAAGGGATCAGTATAGGGCCACCCCGGCGAATCGGCAAGCGCGGT
>CAYRXK010000006.1:39887-47516 GCA_964428265.1 uncultured Treponemataceae bacterium | reverse complement strand
CGTTCGCGCGGAAGGGATCAGTATAGGGCCACCCCGGCGAATCGGCAAGCGCGGTCGACGGGATTGGCTCAGGCTGTGCGGGCGGGATTTGATCGGGAGCGCCCCGGGGCGCTATACTGCGCGCATGCGGATAGAACGGGCCCGGATCATGGGCAATTGCATGGGCGTGCGCCGGGCCGAGGTGCTGGCCATGGAAGCCGCGCGCGATGCGCAGGCCAAGGCGGCGGTGTCGGGCAGCGCGGCTTCCGGCGGTGGCAAGCGGGTACTTACGTTCGGTCCGCTGATCCACAACCCGCAGGCGGTGGCCACGCTCGAACGCGAAGGCGTGCGCATGCTGGACCCCGCAGCGCTACCCGGGCTTGCTCCCGGCAGCCTGGCTGACGCCATCGTCGTGATCCGCGCGCACGGCGCGAGCGCGGCCACCTTCGATCGCCTGAAGGAACTGGGAGCCGAGGTGCTGGACGCCACCTGCCCCCGCGTGCTGGCCATACAACGCCGGGCGCGCCGCCTGTCCGACCAGGGAGTTTTGGTGGTCGTGGCGGGAGATGCCGGGCATGGCGAGGTAAAGGGTATCGTGGGGCACGCGCCCGGCGCGCAAGTCGCCGGCGACGCTGCTGAAGCCGCCGCCATCGCGCGCGCGCATCCGGGTCGCCGCATCGCGCTTCTGTCGCAGACGACCATCCTCCAGGAAGAGTACGACTCGATCAAGGCGGCGATCCTCGCCGAACGGCCCGACGCCGAGGCCTTCGATTCCATCTGCCCGGCCACCGCGGAGCGGCAGGCCGCGCTGCGCGACCTGGACTCCAGGGTGGATGCCTTCGTCATCGTGGGCGGACGCAGTTCGGCCAACACCACCAGGCTCATGCACACGGCCCTGCAGACGGGCAAACCCGCCTGGCACGTGGAGACCGCGGACGAGATTCCCGACGAGGCATACGCCTGCGGGCGGATCGGGCTGACCGCGGGCGCGTCGACCCCCGCCTCGGTGGTGGACGAGGTTGAAGCGCGCCTTCGCGCGGGGAGGCCCGGATGAATCCCGCCGGCACGGTACGGAGCGCCGCTCCCCAGGGTGCGAAGGTCATAGGCATCTGCGGCGGCTCGGGTTCGGGCAAGACCACCATCGTGCGCAAGATTTCCGAGCTGGTGAAGGACTTCGTGTTCGTGCCGCAGGACAATTACTACCGTTCCGCGGAATTCGTGTCCAACCGGAACATCACCGCCTATAATTTCGACCACCCCGACGCCTTCGACAACGCGCTGATCATGGAGCAGCTGGACGCGCTCCGGCATGGCCGCTCGATCGACATGCCCACCTACGATTTCACGCATCACCGCCGCGCCGAGACGGTCGTGCGGGTGGAGCCGCGGCCCATCGTGATTTTCGAGGGGATCATGATCTTCACGAACCCGTCGGTGCGCGATCTCATCGACCTGAAAATCTACGTGGACACCCCGGACGATATCAGGTTCATCCGCCGCCTCCAGCGCGACATCACCGAACGCGGCCGAACCCTGGAATCCGTGGTGGAGCAGTACCTGACCGTGGTGCGGCCCGGACACTACCAGTTCACCGAGCCCACCAAGGCGTTCGCCGACATCATCATTCCCGAGGGCGGATCGAACGAACGGGCGCTGGACGTGCTGGTGACCTTCATCAATTCGGTGATCGCGAGGGGTTGAGGGCCGCCGTCGCGCCTGTCAGTGTCCTTCTCCGCGGGCCATTTTCACGCCGTGCGCGAGAAGGGGCGCCAGGATGCGCGCGCAGAACCGCGCCGCCTTTACGGAGCCGGGAAAATTCACGACATACTGCGCGCCTCGCATTCCGGCGTATCCGCGCGAAAACACGGCGTGCGGGGTTTCCTTCAGCGATTCGGACCGCAGGTATTCGGCGATGCCCGGCATGGCGCGGTCGCAGAAGGCCATGGTCGCTTCAACGGTGCGGTCGCGGGGCGCGGGGCCGGTGCCGCCCGTGGTGATGATCCAGTCGGCGTCGGGGTGCCGCGCCAGGGCCGCCAGCACGGGGCCTTCGCCGTCGGGCACGATTTCGCGACTGATGTCGAGGTCCGGCGCGCCGGACTCCGCACCGGGCGGCGGCTGCAGCGCGGCGCGCAGCGCTTCCTCGATGGCGGGGCCGGAAAGGTCCTCGTAGATGCCGGCCGAGGCGCGGTCAGAAACGGTAATGAGCGCGATCTTCATGCTGTATTTCCCCGCCGCGGATGACGCGCGCGAAGATGCCCTTGCGCGGCATGACGCAGTCGCCGACGAGCCTGCGGATCTCGCAGGCGGCGTGGCATTCCTTGCCGATTTTCGAGACTTCGAGCAGGGTGCCGCCGATCTCGATGCGCGCGCCGACCGGCAGCAGGTGCAGGCGCAGGCCGCGCGTGGTGATGTTCTCGGCGAAATCGCCTGGTTTCAGCGCCTGCCCGGGCAGGGCCTTCGCGCAGCCGGCGAGGCGCATCGATTCGTTCGCGCCCTCGATTTCCTCCACCGCCAGGAGCGAGACCTGCCGGTTTTCGATCAGGCCGGAGTGCGCGTCGCCGGAGATGCCCCTGCCCTCTTCCAGCATGCAGGAGGCCACCGGCGTCTTGCGCACGCCGGTCCTCTCCGACACGTTGATCGACACGATGTCGAAATGTCCCTCGCCCGGCAAATCATTCATGTCGCCCATCGCGTCATTCGCTCCCTGTTTCCTTGGTTTTTTCCACGAGCCTGATGTCGCCGATGCGCATGCCGCGGTCGACGGCCTTGCACATGTCGTATATCGCGAGCGCGGCCACCGACACCGCGGTGAGCGCTTCCATTTCTATGCCCGTCTTGTCGGTGCAGACGGATCTCGCGGCGATGCGCACGCCGTCGTCCCGCAGTTCGAGCGACACGTCCACGTGCTCGATTTCCACGTTGTGGCAGAGCGGGATGAGGTCGGCGGTGCGCTTGGCGGCCATGATGCCGGCGATGCGCGCGGTGGCCAGCACGTCGCCCTTGGCGATGCCGTTCGCGCGCACGAGGGCCAGGGTTTCAGGCGCCAGCGCGATGAAGCCTTCGGCCGTGGCGGTGCGCCTGACGCGCGGCTTGGCTGACACGTCGACCATGCGTGCCTTGCCCGTGCCGTCGACGTGGGTGAGTCCCGCGCCTTTTCCCGCCGCCGCATCCTTCATGTCCGGCATGTCAGCCTCCGATCTGCCCGACTTCGAGGTCTTCGCAGACCAGGCCGCGGGCGGGCTTGATTTCCACGGCTTTGCGGATGCTGCCGGCGATGTCGTCGAAATCGACGGGAACCGACAGGTTGCCGTGCAGGCAGGGGCGCAGCGTGCCGTCGGCCAGCAGGCGGATGCGGTTGCAGGTGCCGCATTTCGGCGGCCGATCGTAGATGCCGCCGTCGCGTTTTTCCTCGTCGAGATGGTACTGCGCGATGTACTGCACGCGCGCGCCGACCGACGCGGCGTAGCGCTCGATATCCGCGAAATCGCCGGGAGTCGAATCGGCCGTGGCGACGACGTTGAGCTTGACCGGCAGGCCGGCCTCGCGCGCGGCCTCGATGCCGGCGAGGGCGTCGGCGATCGCGCCGCCGCGGGTGAGGCGCGCGTAGCGGTCGGGATCCATGGTGTCCAGCGATACGTTCACGGAGTCGAGGCCGCGCGCGGCCAGGTCGCGGGCCAGCGGAGCGAGCAGGGTGCCGTTGGTGGTCATGCCCAGGGTGTGCAGGCCGGGTATGGATGCAAGCATGGACACGAGGTCGGGCAGCCCCTTGCGCACCAGGGGTTCGCCGCCGGTAAGGCGGATCTTTACGAAACCGAGATCTGCCGCGACGGCGCAGACGCGGTGGATCTGTTCCAGGGTCAGTATCTGGTCATGCCGCAGCAGCGTGACGCCTTCGGCGGGCATGCAGTAGACGCAGCGCATGTTGCAGCGATCGGTGACCGATACGCGCAGGTAGCCGATTTCACGCCCGAATGAGTCGAACATCGACCATTTCTCCTTCTCCGATCCTGTCCACTCCCATTTCCATCCTGATGAGGGCGCGCGCGCCGGACAGGACCGAAAGCATGGAGGATCCGTGATAGCGCGCGGGCCGCACCGTAAGTCCGGCCGGGTCATTTTCCAGTGTCGCCGGCAGGAAGTCCACCCGGTCGGATTCCCGGCGCGACAGGGATTCCGCCAGCGCGGCGCGCAGGATCGGCGGTTTCCACTCGATGCCGGCGCGCGCGTAAATATAGGATTTCACCAGTACCTCGAAATTCACGAAGGTGGATACCGGGTTGCCCGGCAGGCCGAAAACCGCCTTGTCGCCCGAGACCCCGAACCAGGTGGGTTTGCCGGGGCGCATGGCGATTTTATGGAAGACACGGCGCACGCCGATGGTCGGCAGGATGACCGGTACGAAATCGTAGTCTCCCATGGATACCCCGCCCGAAACCACGACGAGGTCGTTTTCGTCCAGCGCGAGGGCGAGGGCGGCGCGCAGGGGCGCTTCCTGGTCGGGAAAGGCGCCGTACCAGCGGGCGTCGGCGCCGGCGGCGCGCGCCTGGGCGCAGAGGGCCGGGCCGTTGGAATCGTAGATGGCGGCGGGCGGCAGCGGCAAGGTGCCGGGCGCGACGATCTCGTCGCCGGTGGAAACGACGCCGACCCGCACGCGCGGGGCGACCTCGACCTGGGCATACCCCGAGGATGCGAGGATGCCGATATCCTGCGGGGCCAGGAGGCGCGGGGTCAGGAGGAGTTCGCCGGCTTTCTGGTTTTCGCCGCGCCTGATCACGTTGGTGACGCCTTCGGGCCGGGTGAAGCGCACCCATTCGGTCCCGTCGGTGTCCGGAGGCTGACTATCGGTCCATTCGACGCGCTGGACGGCGTGGCATCCGGGCGGCAGGGGGGCTCCGGTCATGATGCGGACGCACTCGCCTTCGGCGACCGGCCGCGCATGGGAAGCGCCCGCGGCGACGCTCGCGATCACGCGCAATTCCCGGGTTTCGCGTCCGGGCGTTTGCGGGATTCCGCCGGGAGGACCGGACCAGGCGAAGCCGTCCATCGCGGATTTGTCGAAGGGAGGCTGGTCCACCAGGGCGTACAGGGGCTCGGCCAGTATGCGGCCGAGGGCGTCGATCAGGCCGGCGCGTTCGCGGCCGCGGCCGGCGTTATCGTGCGCGGCGTTAATGTGCGCGGCGTGTCCGGCCTCGATGACGATGCGAATGGCTTCGTCGGGATGGAGGGTGGCTGCGTCGCTCATCGCGGGCTCCTGTCGGAGGCGGTCGGGGTATCGGTGATGATGGCGCCGTCCGAAAATTTCAGCCGCCGGGTGGCGAATCCGTCCATGAGGGAGTGGTCGTGCGTGCTGATGACGATGGTGGTGCCGGCGGACGCGGCGGCCCTGAGGGCGGCGCGGACCAGGACCGCGGAGGCGGCGTCGACGCTGGCGGTGGGCTCGTCCAGGAGCAGGACCTCCGGCTTCGGCGCCAGCGCGCGGGCAAGGGCGACGCGCTGGGCCTCGCCGCCGGAGAGGGCGCGGTGCCGCCTGCCGGAAAATCCGGACAGGCCCAGGAGTTCCAGGGTTTCGCGCACGCGCCGCGAGGTTTCCGCCTCGGGCATGCCGCGCGCGCGGCATCCGTAGGCGACGTTGTAGGCGACGGAGCCCGCGAGGATATAGGGGTGCTGGTGCAGGTAGACCGTGGTCGCGCGAAGGGTCCTCGACAGGTGCGCATCCTCGCCGCGGTAGCTGACCCGGCCGCGCGCCGGCCTGAGAAGCCCGTTCAGGGCTTTCAGGAGGGTGGTCTTGCCCGAGCCGTTGGGCCCGATGCACACGATGCGCTCGCCACGGGCAATTTCGAGGTAGGAAACGAATAGCTCGGGCGGCGGCGATTCCGCGCGATCGGGCTGCGCGTAGCGCAGCTCGGCGCCCTCGACCCGGAAAAGGATGTCGGCGGCCATGGTTTCAGCGGTCATCGCGCGCCATCCCGTGCACGGCCAGGTTGATGCCCATGGCGATGATCAGGAGGACCAGGCCCAGCGAGAGGGCGCGCTCGAACTCGCCCTTGGCGGCGTCCAGCGCGATGGCCGTGGTCATGGTCCGGGTGGAGAAGCGGATGTTGCCGCCGAGCATCATGGAAACGCCGACTTCGCCGGTGACGCGCCCGAAGGCGGTTACGACGGCGGCGGCGATAAGCAGTTTCGTTTCCTTTATCGTGGCGAGGAAACGCCGCGCGGGGCCCGCGCCGAGTGTGGCCACGGTTTCGCCGAAGCGCGGATCGAGCTTGGAAAGCCCCGCGCAGGTGAGCGAGGCCACGACGGGCGCGGCCAGGAAGGCCTGCCCCAGGACCACGCCCGCCGGCGCGTAGAGGAATCCGGCATCGCCCAGGGGCCCGGACCTGGAAATGAGGGAATACACGAAAAGACCGATGACGACGGTGGGCAGGGCGGTGAGCGCATTGACGAGCGCCGCGCCCGCCCTGGCCACCCTGGACCCCTTTCGGGCGATGAGGATGCCGACGGGGATGCCTGGTAGTATGGCGAACAATGTGGAAAACACCGAGAACCGCAGACTCCGGACCACGATTCCCCAGGTTTCCGCGTCGCCCGACCAGAGCAGGACGAAGGCTTCCCTCATCGCGCGGACCTCAGTTGGCGTAGAAGCACTGCTCTCCGCCGATCTTGTAGGAGTTGATGAGCGATTTCCCCTTCGCCGAAACGAGGAATTCCATGAATGCCTTCGCGCCCTCGTAGTTGGCCTTGGGCCACTTGGCGGGATTGACGGTGATGACGCCGTAGGGGTTGAACATGACGGGGTCGCCCTCGGCCAGGATGGAGAGCTTGACGTTGTTCTTCATGGCGAGCCAGGTGCCGCGGTCGGCAAGCGTGTAGCCCTGGGTCTGTTCGGCCATGATGATGACCTGCGACATGCCCTGGCCCGCTTCCTTGTACCAGCCGCCCGCGGGCTTTGCTCCGACGGCGGCCCATATTTCCTTTTCCTTTACGTGGGTGCCGGAGTTGTCGCCGCGCGAGATGAACGAGGCCTTGCCCGAGGCCAGCGCGCCGAACACGTCGGCCGCGGTTTTCTTACCCTTTATGCCCGCCGGATCGGAAGCCGGGCCGAGGATGATGAAGTCGTTGTACATGACGTCCTTGCGGTCGGCGCCGAATCCGGCCTTCATGAAGGCGTCTTCCAGCGCGCGCGCGTGCACGAGGACAACGTCGCAGTCGCCTTTTTCGCCTATTTTGAGCGAGGCGCCGGTGCCGACGGCGATGACGTCGACCTTGTAGCCGGTCTGCTTTTCGAATTCGGGCAGGATGAAGGCAAGGAGACCGGACTGTTCGGTGCTGGTGGTGGTGGCGAGCTTGACCCGGGGGTTCTGCGGGGTGGTCTGCGCCAGGACGGGCGCGGCGATGAGGACGGCGGCCACGAGGGCGAGGACGATCGGTCGGGCAATGCGGGTGATTCTGCAGAGGCGGGTGAGGTGGTGCATGGTGTCTCCTTTCCAGTTCGGGAGGCGCCGGGATTTCTCCCGGTACCCTTGGCGGAAATCCCCGACGGGGTTCCGCCGCGACCGCGCGCCAGCCCGCCGTGGCGGCGGGGTGAGGCTGCGCCTGCATGCGCATACGCGGTTCGGAGTGGAGTCAGCCTACCGTGTTCGCGTGACGACG
>CAYRXK010000006.1:28349-39787 GCA_964428265.1 uncultured Treponemataceae bacterium | reverse complement strand
GCATGCGCATACGCGGTTCGGAGTGGAGTCAGCCTACCGTGTTCGCGTGACGACGTCAAGCGATAGAATATTATCGATTTCGCGGGGCACGCGGGGCACGCGGGGCACGCGGGGCACGCGGGGCGTTCCACCAGAGGCCGGCGAGGATGAGCGCGAATCCGACGGCGAAGCGCGGGTTGAATCGTTCGCCCGCGACGAGGGTTCCAAGCAGGACGGTGAGGGCGGTTTCGGAAAAGAAGACCAGGCTTCCCCTGCCCGCCTGCACGGTCTTGTATCCATGGGTCATGAGGAGCTGCGCCGCGAACACGATGATTCCCACCGCCAGCAGCGCCAGCGTCGGGCCGATGCCGGGAAAGGCGGCGGGCGGCCTTGCGATGGCGAAAAGACCAAGGCCGATGAGGCTCGGGCTGAGGTAAATCAGTACCGGGTCATCGGTGGCCGACGCGCGCCGCACGAAAGTTACCGCCACGGAAGCCCAGAGCGCGCTTCCCAGGGCGATGAGGTCGCCCCAGATCGATGCTCCGGAACCGTCGCCCACCACCGCTACCGCGCCGGCGGTGCAAAGGATGAGGCTGGGGATCGTGGATCGCTGGAAGCGCTCGCCGAAGAGGAACCGGGCGAAAAAGGGTACGAAGAGGGGGTACAGGTTGCCGAGCAGGGTGGCGCGACCCGGTCCGGTGAGCCCGATGGCAGCGTAGGACATGATCATGGACAGCGCGCCCGCGATGCCTCGCATGAGGACGGCCGGACCGTTCTTCGGGCGTAGGCTGGTGCGCCTGATGGCCATGGTGCCCAGGCAGAGGACGACGCCGATGAGGAAGCGCACCGAGGACACGAAGATGCCGCCGTAGGAAGTGGCGGCGATCTTGACGAGCACGGATACGACGGAAAAGAGAATCGCCGCGGAATAGAGCGAAAGCATGCCGTTCATGGGTGGTTGGCGGTTATGGTACACCGAGACTTGACCCTCTGCCCATACGGTCCTACATTCCCTGCATGATCCTGAGGCCGCTGAACGATCCCGCCCTGGAAAATTCGCTCGCCACCCTGTCGCCCGACGGTGTCACCCGCTTCGTGCTGGCCCCGCGCGGCGCGCCCGAAGCCATTCGCGGCGTGCTGATCAACGGCAGCCGCGCGGTGTGCCGGATGCGGGCGAACCACGCGCTCGCGCCGGTGGAAACCCTGGTGCTGGGGCGCGCCCTCCTGTGCGCGGGGCTGATGGCCTGCGGCCTGAAGGACGAGGGGTCCATCGCGCTGAGGATCGACGGCGACGGCCCCGCGGAAGGCCTGACCGCCGAGGGCCGGATCACGGGGCCGGCGGCGGGCGCCCCGGGCGCGGCCCCGACAGCGGAACCTGTCGCGACAACCGGAGTTGTCATGGTGCGCGGGCACTTGTTCCAGAATCCGATACCGTTTCCGGAGCTGCCGGAGCGGCTGGGCAGCGCCGACCTGTTCGGCCGCGGGGCGCTTACGGTAACGCGGTTCGCCGGCGCCGCGGGCACGCCCTTCTCGGGGTCGGTGACGCTCAAGGGGTCGGGCATCGCGTCGAACCTGGCATCCTATTACCACGAGTCGGAGCAGACGCGGACCGCGCTGGACTCAGGCATCCAGTTCGACCGCGAGGGCAGGCCCCGCGGCGCGGGCGCCCTGCTTCTGCAGGCGCTGCCCGGCGCGGATCCGGACTTTGTGGGCGCGGTGGAGGATGCCATGTCCGGCCTGCCTCCCCTTGGCCTGTGGTTTTCGCAGGGAGGCACCAGGGCGGATTTTGTCGGCTCGATGTTCGGCCGCTTCGGCGCGCGGATGACGGACGAGCTGGGTTTTTCGTTTTCATGTCCCTGTTCGCGCGAACGGTTCGGTTCGTACCTGGCCGCGCTTGACCGCGCTTCGCTGGCGGACCTCGCGGAGCGGGGTCCCTGGCCGGTGGAGACCGTCTGCCACCAGTGCGCGTCCCGGTATCATTTCGAAAGGGCCGAGGTCGAGGCGATGCTGGCCGCCCGCGGAGCCTGATGCGCCTGTTTTTCGCGCTGCGGCTCGCGGATGCCGATAGCGCCAGGATCGAGGCGCTCGCGCGGGCTGCCGACCGCGGGCTGGGCTCGGGCAGTTCGGCGGCAGCCTGGGCGGCCCTGCGCCCGGCATGGGTGCCCCCAGGAAACTTTCACCTGACCCTGCGGTTTCTGGGCGAGGTCGGCGATGCGGAAGTCCCTCGGCTGCTGAGCGGCTTTGCCGATTTCAGTCCGGGCATCGAGGCGCCGCGTTTCCTGCCCGCGAAGTTGTCGCTGTTGCCCGATGCGCGCAGGCCGCGCCTGCTGGCCCTCGACCTGGAACCCGAACACCGTGAGGCGACGGATGCGCTGGTACGAGATCTCGGAAACTTTCTCGCCGCGAGGGGGATACCTCCGGAATCGGGACATTGGCGCGCCCACGTCACGCTCTGCAGGTTCCGCGGACAGGGGCGGCTCCCCGGAGGGGTCCTGGAGACCCTCGACCCATCGGATCGGGAACTGCCGATCCGCGCGGCGTCGATCGACCTGATGGAATCGGAATTGCGGCGCGGCGGGGCCGTATACCGAAGCTTGCGCCGGCACGGGTTCCGGTATACGATGCCGCCCATGGAATACGCCGTCATCACCGTCATCGGGCCCGATACCATCGGCATCATGGATCGCCTGGCGGATACTGTCGCCTCGTCGGGCGCCAATATCGAGGAAACGAAAGCCGCCATCCTGGGCGGCGAGTTCGCGGTCATCATGCTGGTCAGCGGGCCTGCGGGCCTGTCCGCATCGCTGGATGGCAGCCTGCCGCGGGCGCTGGGCGGCATGGGGCTTTCCATCGCGGTAAAGCCCACGGTCGGCCCGGCGAAGGGCAAGGGCCTGTCCTATGTCATCGAATCCGTGTCGCTGGATACGCCCGGCATCGTGCGGGCGGTCACCGGCGTGCTCAAGTCGGGCGGCATCAATATAGAAGAGATGGAATCGAGCGTTCAGTCCGCGCCCTTGTCGGGTTCCCCGATGTTCTCGATGCGGATCGGCATAACGATCGCGCCCGGGGCGCGCCTTGCCACCCTGCGCCGAGACCTTGACCGCGTCGCGGCGGAGCACGACCTGGACATTTCGCTCCGCGCCCTCAAACCGGCGGAAGCGGGCTGATCACATTGTAGGATTCGGGTACCAGTTCCATCGTCAGCGGAAAATCGCAAGATGCCAGGTGGTCCACCTCGCCGTCGCACTGCAGCGGCAGGTCGCCGTCGAAGCCGATTTCCAGCCGCGACGCATCGAAGTGCCGGACCTCCCGGATGCCTTCATGCATGCCCCGTTCGATGGCGCCCTTGACCAGGAGCTTGCGGAAGAGAGTCGTTTCCGACACCGCTATCCCGTTTTCGGTTCCGGGCAGGATGCGCTTGCCGGAACCGTATTGGCGGAAGCCCGAGGCGCCGAGCGCGACAAAGAGGCGTTCGGCTTCGTCGTCGATGATCTGAACGCCCGCGTGATCCCATGCGCGCAGCCGCATCGGCTTCATCTCGTAGGCGCGTTCGTAGAGCAGCGTGGCCACGTTTACCCAGAATTTGTACGAATCTCCGGGGAAGACGCGCTTGAGCGTGTTGGTTCGGTCGGCGACATAGGCATCGAACCCCACGCTGGCGATGTTGCAGGCCACGATGGGCAGCTTGCCGCCCTCCGAAGACGGCGTTACGCGCACGGAAGACCGGCGTTCGAACCGCGCGGGCCCCAGGAAACGGCCCAGTGCGGCAGTCAGGTCCCGCCCTTCGGAGCCGTCGTTGCCGGTACCCAGGGGCAGGCGCAGCAGCGCGAAGCGGTCCGCCAATCCGGGCGGCAGGTTGATGAGGCGCTCGGCGGTTTCAAGACTGGTGCCGTCGCCGCCGGCGGTCAGGAGCAAGTGCAGGCAATCCTGGCCGTTGGATTCGGAACGTTCGATAACCCGCTGGGCGATCGCCGAGGCGTGCCCGCCGCGCGCGGTGAGGTGCAGGCGCACCTGGACCGGTTCGGCGCGTTCAGGCAGGTGCCGGGCGCGTTCCACCATGGCTGCCAGTTCGCGTTTGCGCGCCAGGGCGAATCGCGGCCGCTTGAAGCCTCCCGCCTTGGGGTTCGCGATGATGTCCACGATCAGCCGATGCCGCGCAAGGGCGGGGCTGTGTTCGAGAATGGCGCGGATGCCTTCGGCGAGATCTTCGGGGCGCATGATGCGAGTTTATCCTTTGACCGCTCCCATGGTCAGGCCCTTCACCACATATTTCTGGAAGATCATCGTCAGGATCAGCGCTGGCGCCATGATGGCCACCGCGGCAGCCATGACCGCCCCCCAGTCCACCTCGGCATAGGAAACGAAGTTGAATACCGCGATGGGCAGGGTTTTTGTGCGTTCCATGCTCAAGACCTGGGAAAACATGAAATTGTTCCAGGAAAAAATGAAGGACAGCGTGGTTGCGGTGACGACGCCGGGGCCGGACACCGGCAGCACTATCTGAAGGAATGTGCGCTGGCGCGTGGCTCCGTCGACCATGGCGGATTCCTCGATCTCTATCGGAACCCCCTCGAAATAACTGGACATTATCCACACCACGATCGGCAGCGCGATAAGCATGTGGGAGAGGATGAGGGCGACATAGGAATCCATGAGGCCGAGCCTGGAAAAAATGATGTACCAGGGCATCAGGAAGGAGATGCCGGGCATCAGGCGCGCCACCAGGATCAGCACCGACAGGCGCTTCTGGCCGAAGCGGGCGATTGAATACGCGGCGGGCAGGCCGAGGAGAAGCGACAATCCCACCGCCGATATGCCGACCACCGACGAGTTCACGAAGTATCGAAGGAAATCCTGCTCGGTGAATACCTTCCGGTAGTTCTGCATGACCGGTTCGAACAGGAGTTTCGGCGGCCAGGCGACGATGTCCACCTGGGTCTTGAACGAGGACCCGAGCATCCAGATGAAGGGAAAGAGCACGGGAATCACGATGCCGATGACGAGGGCCAGGAACAGCAGTTTCCGGATCGGACTGGTGTGCACGGCGCGCCTCCTACAGTTCCACGCGCTTGCGCGCCTGCATGATGCCCATGCTGAACGCCATGACGATCAGGAACAGGAACACCAGGATGACGGATGACTGACCCATCCGGAAATATTCGAAGCTGTACTTGTACGCCATGATGTTCAGCGTTTCCGAGGCGTAGCCGGGGCCTCCGCCGGTCATGGCGAATATGATGTCGTAGGTTTTGAGGGCATCGACGGTGCGCAGGATCATGGCGGTGAGCAGGGTGGGCGCGATCATCGGCATGGTGATGCGCGTGAAGATCTGCAGGGCGTTGGCGCCGTCCACCCGCGCCGATTCGTAGGGTTCGGATGAAAGGCCAGCGAGGCCGGCCAGCACGATGAGGGTGATCATGGGCGTCCACTGCCAGATGTCCACCAGCACCAGCGAGGGAATGACGGATGCGGATGCCGAAACCCACGCGGATTTGGGCAGGCCGAGAATGGTCAGCAGCCAGTTCGCCAGGCCTATGGTCGGATCGAAGAAGAGGTTCCACACGATGCCGATGGCGACCGGTGTGGCTACCAGCGGCAGCAGCAGGAAGAGTTTTACCAGGCCTTTCCCCTTGAATTCGCGGTTCAGGAGCAGCGCCAGCGCGAGGCCCAGCACCGTTTCGGCGGCGACCGCCATGGCCGTGAAGGAAAAGGTGCGCAGCAGGGCTTCGGTGAAACGCGGCTCCTTTATCACGCGCTCGAACGAACGCAGCCAGACCACGCGCAAGGACGCGCCCGAGGTCAGGTTCCAGTTGGTAAAGCTGAGAAAGAGCGTGTAGGCGACGGGAAACACCATCATCACCACCACGAAGAGCACCGCCGGCAGCGGGAACAGTATCTTCACGTTGCGTTCGACGAATCCGCTTTTGACCATGCGTGCGCCTCCGGGATGAAAATGCAAAACCCGGCCGGCGCGCGCCGGCCGGGTTGACGGTTGGGGAGGATCAGTAGACGCCGTACTCGCCGGTGTCCTCGAGCAGTTCGTTCACCGCGGCGACCTTTTCCTTGGCCAGGGCTTCCAGCTTGGTGGAAGCGCCGGCAGTGTTGATGGATTCGATGATCACCTCGCCGATGCGGTCACGAGCTTCTCCGACGGCGCTCATGTAGGGCCGGTCGAAGGGGAAGCCGTTCTTGGCCGCGAAAGCCTGGGTGGAAATGAGGTCGGGGTTCATCCTGGAACGCACTTCGCCGTCGGCCCAGCCGGAGTTGCGGACCATGGGGATGTTGGCCAGCATGCCCCGCTTCTGCATTTCGGCGCCCGTGGCCCACTTGAGGAATTCGAGGGCCAGTGCCTTGTTCTTGGACTGCTTGGCGATGGACATGCCCCAGGACACCACGAAGAAGGGGTGGCTGCCCGCGGGGCCGGCGGGCATGTTGGCCATGCCGACCGCGGAAGCGGGAATGGAGCTCTTGGCCGGATCGACGATCTGGCCGTAGAAGACCGAGGCGTCCGTCCACATCGCGACCTTGCCCGCCTGGAAGAGCGGCATGATGTTTTCCCAGGACTGGCTGGTGGCGCCCGCCGGACCGTAGTTGGCAAGCATCCTGCCGTAGAAGCGGGTGGCTTCGATCGCGGCCTTGCTGTCGAAGGACGCGACGCCCTTGGTCAGGTATTCGCCGCCGTATGCGTAGAGGTAGGACGAAAGCTGCGTGACGGCCGCGGCGCCCTTTCCGCGCGAGGCGAAACCGGCGACGTCGGCGGTTTTGAGCTTTTTGGCGGCGGCTTCGAGTTCGGCCAGGGTGTAGGGAACCTGGATGCCGGCCTTCTGGAAGAGGTCCTTGCGGTAGTAGAGCACCTGCCACTCGGTGACCAGGGGCACGACGTAGGGCTTGGAGCCGAAAGTGGCGACACCCATGGCCGGCTTAGGGAAGTCGGAGAAATCATAGGTGGGCAGCGGTTCGAGCCAGCCGTTCTTGTAGAACATCCTGGATTCCTGCAGCGGCCTGGTCATGAAGACATCGGCCGAAGAGGAGCGGGTGGCGAATTCGGTGGTGAGCTTGGTGGTAAGCTGGGATTCCTGCAGGCTTTCCACGTTCACCTTGATGCCCGACGCCTTTTCGAAATCGGGGATGGCGGCTTTGAGCAGTTCCCCATAGGGATGGTTGGCCAGCAGGACGCGGATTTCCTTGGCCTGCGCGCCTGCGCCGAGGACGACGGCAAGCATGAGGACGAGAGCCGTGAGTTTGAGTTTCATGTACGCCTCCTTGCATGATCGGGAATGGCTGATATCCAGATTTGATAGTATTTCATCGCTTTCGGGCGCGGTCAAGCGCAGAATATGAAAATTTTTACCAGTTGAAAGATTTTTTTTTCCACAGTAAGATTTGAATCACCGCGAGTCGGGGGCGCGCACCATGAACGCAGGAAGTTGCCTCTACCAGATTCACAGTCTTGAAGCCACTTTCAGCGAAAAGGAACGCAGCATCGCGGCGCACATCCTTTCGGACCCCTCGGCTTCGGTGCATCCGAGCATCGAAGAGCTTGCCGACCGGATCGGCGTCTCGGTGTCTACCCTTCTCCGCTTCGTGCGCAAGCTCGGCTATGAAGGCTACCAGCAGTTCAGGATCGCGCTGGCCACCGAGGCGCTGGCGCCGGAAGCCCGCTATTACGAGGCGAGCGTCGAGGGCGAGCCGGACCATGTGTCGCTCGTATTCGGAGAAAACGTCAAGGCGCTGGAGATGACCGCCGCGATGCTGGATCGCGCGGCATTGCGCGCTGCCGCCGCGATGGTCTGTTCGGCGCGGCGGCTGCTGCTGCTGGGCATCGGAGGTTCCGGCCTGGTGGCGCGCGACGCGTTCCACAAGCTGGTGCGCTCCGGCATCCCCTGCGTGACTGCGGAGGATTACCACCTGCAACTGATGCTGGCCTCGCAGGCCGGTCCGGAGGATGTCGCCCTGCTGGTATCGCACACGGGTGTCAACAGGGACAGCCTGGCCATCGCGGACGCGCTGTCGCGCGCGGGATGCCCCATCATCGCGATGACGAGCTACTCACGCTCTCCGATCGCGCATATGGCGGACCTGGTGCTGCTGTCGGCCTCGCCGGGGAATTCGCGCATCTCGGAGGCGTTTTCCGCCAGGATCGCGCAGCTTTCAATCGTGGACGCGCTGTACGTGAGCGCGATGGAACTGCGCGGCGCGCGGGGGCTGGAAAGCGTGGACCGCATGCGCGCGGAAATCGCGAAACGCAGGACATGAAGTCCGCCCGTGGCGGATGGATTATAATGAATCGAATAAATCGAGGAGGAAGATGATGAAGGCGGACATCGGACTGGTAGGGCTCGCCGTCATGGGCGAGAACCTGGTGCTCAACATGGAGAGCAGGGGCTTTTCCGTCGCGGTCTACAACCGCACCGTGGAGAAGGTCGACGCATTCACCGGCGGCCGGGGAAAGGGCAAGCGCATCATCGGCGCGCACAGCCCCGCGGAGCTTGCGGCGGCGCTGCAGAAGCCGCGCCGGGTAATGATCATGGTCAAGGCGGGCAAGGCGGTGGATGACACGATCGAGTCGCTGCTCGGCGTGCTCGAACCCGGCGACATCATCATCGACGGCGGCAATTCCAATTACGAGGATACCAGGCGCCGCGCGAAGGACCTCGAGGCGAAGGGGTTCCTGTTCATCGGCACCGGCGTTTCCGGCGGCGAGGAAGGCGCGCTGACCGGACCCTCGATCATGCCCGGCGGTTCCCTGGCGGCGTGGCCGCACGTGAAATCGATCTTCCAGGCGATCGCCGCGAAGGTCGAGGACGGAAGCCCCTGCTGCGACTGGGTGGGCGCCGACGGCGCGGGCCACTTCGTCAAGATGGTGCACAACGGGATCGAGTACGGCGACATGCAGCTGATCTGCGAAATCTACCAGATCATGCGCGACCGCCTGGGCATGTCGCATGACGAAATGAGGGAAACCTTCGAGCGATGGAATTCGGGCGACCTGGGCTCCTACCTCATCGAGATCACGCGCGACATCCTCGGATTCAAGGACTCAGACGGCTCTCCCCTGGTAGAGAATATCCTTGATACGGCGGGCCAGAAGGGCACCGGCAAGTGGACCGGCATCGCGGCGCTGGATTTCGGCGTGCCGCTGACGCTGATCGGCGAAGCGGTGTTCGCGCGCTGCCTCTCCGCCGCCAAGGACGAGCGAGTGCGCGCCGCGGCGGTGTTCGGCAAGCCCGAGGTTCCGGCTTTCTCAGGAGACCGCGCCGCCTTCGTCGACGCGCTGCGCGACGCCCTGTACGCATCCAAGATCGTGTCGTACGCGCAGGGTTTCCTGCTGATGCGCGAGGCCGCGAAAGAATACGGATGGGACTTGAATTACGGCAACATCGCGCTCATGTGGCGCGGCGGCTGCATCATCAGGTCCACCTTCCTCGGGAAAATCAAGGAAGCGTTCGACAAGGACCCCGCGCTGTCCAACCTGATGCTCGATCCGTTCTTCACAGGACGCGTGCGCAAGGCCGAGGCTGGATGGAGGAAGGTGGTCGCCGAGGCGTCGATCGCGGGCATCCCCGTGCCGGCGCTGGCGTCCGCGCTGTCGTATTTCGACGGATTCAGGACGGCGCGGCTGCCGGCCAACCTGCTGCAGGCGCAGCGCGACTATTTCGGCGCCCACACCTACGAGCGCACGGACAGGCCGCGCGGCGAATTCTTCCATACCAACTGGACGGGCCGCGGCGGCACCACCAGCGCCTCGACCTACAACGTCTGAAAATCCACGAAGGAGAATGATGCGATGAGCGATTTCAAGATTCCCGCGAAGAAGGAAGGCGGACTGGATTTCCTCGCGTTGGGCGCCCTGGTGACCAGGCTCGATCCGGGCGTCGTGCCCTTCGGATTCGCCGACACCTACCAGGTCCACGTGTCCGGCGGCGAGTTCAACGTGGCGGCCAACCTGGCGCGCTGCTTCGGAAAATCCTGCGCGGTGGCCAGCGCGATGGTCGATTATCCCATTGGCGCCAAGGTCGAGGCCGAAGTCAGGAAAATGAACGTCGAGGGCCTGTTCAAGCGGTTCAGGCACGACGGAGTGCGCGGGCCGAACATAGCCCAGGTCTGGTCAGACCGCGGCCTGGGCGTGCGAGCGCCGGTGGTGTTCTACAACCGCGCGAACGAGGCGGCCGCCCTCCTCTGCCCCGGCGATTTCGACTGGGCCGGCCTGCACCGGCGCGGCGTGCGCTGGCTGCACTCCGGCGGAATTTTCGCCGCGCTGTCGACCACGACGCCGGAGCTGGTGATAGAGGCGATGAAGGAAGCCAAGAAAGCGGGCGCCGTCGTTTCATTCGACCTGAATTACCGCGCCAAGCTTTGGGCCGCCAACGGTTCCGGCAAGAAAGCCGCGGAGGTGCTGGGCGAGATCGCGCGATACGTGGACGTTCTGGTGGGCAACGAAGAAGACCTGCAGATGGGGCTTGGCCTGAAAGGTCCGGACATCCACGCCGCCTCGAAGCTGGATCCGGCGGCGTTCTACGCGACCATCGAGGAAGTGACCGCGCGCTGGCCCAACGTGAAGGCGGTCGCCACCACGCTGCGCGAGGTAAAATCCACCAACCGCCACCTCTGGAGCGCGGTGCTCTGGATGGAGGGCGCCAAATACGCGGCGCCCACCTGCGAACTGGACGTCTACGACCGCGTCGGCGGCGGCGACGGTTTCGCGGCGGGGCTCATCCACGGCCTGCTGTCGGGCGCGGCCCCGCAGGAAGCCCTGAATCTCGGCTGGGCGCACGGCGCCCTGCTCACCACCTTCCCCGGCGACACCACCATGGCCACCCAGGACCAGGTGGAAGCCTTCGCGAAGGGCGGCTCCGCGCGCATCCAGCGCTGACATCGCGCGCCGGCGCCGAAATGCGCGCCGGCGCCCAGGAGGAAATCATGAAAGCGCTCGTGCTCGAAGCGTACAACTCGTTCGCGTACCGCGACTGGCCGGATCCGGCGCTGCGCGCGCCCGACGACGTGCTGGTGCGCGTGAAGGCGGTGGCCATCTGCGGTTCGGACGTGCATGGCATGGACGGGTCGACCGGCAGGCGGATTCCGCCCATCGTGATGGGCCACGAAGCCGCGGGCGAGATTGTCGCGACGGGAACGGGCGTGCGGGGTTTCCGTGTCGGCGACCGCGTGACCTTCGACTCCACCGAATATTGCGGCGCCTGCTTCCATTGCAGGCGCGGCGAGGTGAACCTCTGCGACAACCGCCGCGTGCTCGGCGTTTCGTGCGCCGAGTACCGGCGCGACGGGGCCTTCGCCGAACTGGTGGTGGTGCCTGAACGCATCCTGTACGCGTTGCCGGAAAATCTGGACTACGTGGACGCGTCGCTCGCCGAACCGGCGGCGGTGGCGGCGCACGCGCGCGCGATCACGCCGGTGGAGTTGGGCGATTCGATGGCGGTGGTCGGGTCGGGCCTCATCGGGCT
>CAYRXK010000006.1:0-28249 GCA_964428265.1 uncultured Treponemataceae bacterium | reverse complement strand
CATCTCGGCGCGCGAAACGCCCGCCGAGATGGCGCGCCTGGACGGCGCGCGCGCGGTCCTGGTCACCACCCCCCACCCGCAGCACCTGGACGGTGCGCTGGCCGCCATAGACTCGGGCTGCCATGTCCTGGCGGAAAAGCCGATGGCGCTGACCGTCGCCCAGTGCGACCGCATGATCGCCGCCGCGGCGGCGGCTGGCGTCAGGCTGGGCACCATAAGCCAGCGGCGCTGGTATCCGGCGGTCAGGCGCGTGCGCCGCGCGATCGACGAGGGCCTGCTCGGCACGCCCTCGCTGGCGCAGGTGACGATGCTCGGCTGGCGCGACGAAGCGTATTACCGCTCGGATCCCTGGCGGGGGAAATGGGACAGCGAAGGCGGCGGCGTGCTGGTGAACCAGGCTCCGCACCAACTGGACCTGCTCGCCTGGTTCATGGGCCCGGCGCGGGAAATCTCGGGTTATTTCGCCAACGTGAACCATCCCTACATCGAGGTCGAGGACTCGGTCGTCGCGGCGATCCGCTTCGCCTCGGGGGGCATGGCCTCGCTGCTGGTTTCCAATTCGCAGAAACCCGGCATCTACGCGAAGGTGCACGTGCACGGATCCAGCGGCGCTTCCGCCGGGGTGCAGACCGACGGCGGCGCGATGTTCATCGCCGGAATGTCGGGCGTGATGGAGCCGCCGGTAAACGATCTGTGGACGGTGCCGGGGCAGGAAGGCAGGCTCGCGGAGTGGAAGGCCGAGGACGAGGCGCTGTTCGCGCGCATCGACGCCACCTGGCATTTCTTCATGCTGCAGGTCGAGGAATTCGCCGACGCGATCGGCCGTGACCGCGCGCCCGCCGTGACAGGCGAGGACGGCAGGGAAGCGGTGCGCCTGATGGAAGGCATCTACCGCGCCTCGCGTGAAGGCGGCCCGGTCAGGTACTGAGTCTACTGCGGCGCGGCGCCCTCGGCGTCGCGCGGGAATTTCGAGGAAATCTCCTCGACCACGGACATCACCACCTCGCGGTCCTCGCCCTCGAACTCGATGCGCGGGATCAGGCGAGAAAAGAACGGCTTCACGAAATGCTCCATGCGCGAAGCCTTGCGTTCGTAGGTGGACTCGTGGTCCATCATCATCACCGTGCAGGGCAGCGGGCTGCGGTAGTGCCCGATCACCGAGAAGCCCAGCTTTTCGTACATCTTGATGAGCCTCGTCTCGTCGGCGAACACGTCCAGGAATATTTTCCTGGCGCCGCGGCCGCGGGCGTACAGGTAGGCGAGGGTCATCAGGCTGAACGGCACGATGCTGCCGCGCTCTTCCTTCAGCACCGCGAGCCTGTCTATTTCCGCGTATTTCGAACCGTCCAGGTAGGGCGCGAGCTGGAAATTGTCCTCTATCGGGATGCGCCCGAACATGTCGCTCACGATGAGCGACGCGGTGCCGACCGGCTGCAGGCCCTTGTAGGCGAGCACGTGGAACGCCTTTTCGTCTTCCTTCCGGCGAATGGTTTCTTCCCGATATCCCTTCTCGCCGACGAGCACCTTGCGCTGGATGAAGAAACCGTCTTTTTTCTGCAGGTCGAGCGAGCCGTGCACGAAGCTCAGGCGCTCGCGGTCGCTGCCCGAGCCGGGCAGGACCACCCTGAACACCGATCCGGCGCCCTCGCGGCTTTCCACCAGGATCCTGCCGCCCATCTTGGTGACCAGGTGGTGCGATATCGAGAGCCCGAGACCGGTGCCCACGCCGGGCTCCTTGGTGGTGAAGAACGGGTTGAAGATCTTGTCGATCGCCTCCGAAGCGATGCCGCGCCCGGTGTCCCGCACGGTGACGATGATGTCCCCCTCCTCCTGCTCGAGCCCGAGCCCCAGTTCGCCCCGGCCGTCCATCGCCTGCACGGCGTTCACGATGAGGTTGAGGAACACCTGCTGCAGCTCGGTCTGGTTGGCCTGCACCGGATCGGTTTCCCGCAGGTTCTTCATCACGGCGATGGAATGGAAATCCATTCCGCGCATCGCGATTTTCAGGGCGGTTTCCAGCGCCTCGGCGACATCGACGCTGGTCGCTGCGGCTTCGGATTTCCTGGAGTACCGCATGAGGTCCCGGATCACCTCGGCCGCGGCCTGCGCGTACCGGACGATGTCCTCGACATATTCGCGCTGGTGGCTTCCCTCGGGCAGGTCCGGCAGGATCAGATCCGCGGTGCCGAGGATTCCGCCGAGCGGATTATTGATCTCGTGCGCGATGCCCGACACGAGGGTTCCGATCCCGGCGAGCTTTTCCGACTGGATCAGCTCATCCTGCAGGGTTTTCTGCCTCGTTATGTCCTGGAAGAATTCCAGGAAGAGCTCGGTCGATCCCTCGGGCACCGGTATGGGATAGAAATTGAGGGCGAAGGTGAGGCGCCCCTTCGCGTCCTGCCGTTCGGCGCTGAAGGTCATGCGCGAATGCAGGCAGTCCATCGCCAGGCATTCCAGGCAGGGACGGTCGCGGTCGAAGAACACCTTGTAGCATTTGGCGCCGATGAGCTCCTCGGCCGATTTTTCGAAATAGCGGCGCGCGGCGTAATTCACCGTCACGATGTTGTAGTTGATGTCCTGGATCGCTATGGGCGTGGTGATGCCGTCGAAAAAGGCTTCGAGCTTGTTGCGCGATAGGATCAGTTCCGAATTCACCTCCTGAAGGCGCTTCTGCTGCTGGCGCAGGCGCTCGAAGGTGATGGAGTTTTCAAGGGCCACCGAGCACTGGTCCGCGAGCATCTGCAGGATCTCGGTGTCGAACTGGTCGTAGTAATCGCGGTCGCTGCGCTGGCCGAGCACGAGGAGGCCGTTCAGGCGGTCCTTGAATTTCAGAGGCACCACGAGGCTCGTTTTCAGGGTGGCGCGCCTGCCCGACTCGTCCTCGAGCATCAGCGCGGGCGGCGGCGATGAGGCCGGCTGGTGCGACAGGTAATGCCGGGCCTGCTCCTCGCCCTCGGCCACCACAAGGCCGGCGTGCCTGCCGTTGATCCTGCCGCCGCCGAACGGAAGGTCGCGCGCGGCATTAAGCCTGAAATTGCGCGTGCCGTAGTCGTTCACCACCATGCAGGCCCATTCGAGGCTGAAACTGCTGGTGAGATTGTCGACGATGAGGGTGCCCAGGGTTTCCAGGTCGGTGATGGAAGTCAGGTGCGCCGAAAAATCGCGCAGGTTCGAGTAGGATCGCTGCGACTGGCCTCCGAACAGCCTGAGCAGGAAACTGAAGGTGGTGGTCCGCAGCGGCGAGAGCACCACGGAGGAAATGAAGCCCAGCAGGAGCGAGAGCGCCGCGAGGGTTCGGAACGGCAACGCGGAACTTAGCCCGAAGGGTACGATGAAGATGAACAGGAACATGGCCGCGCTGGCGAGGGTTATGAAGAAGGCGAGCAACGCGTTGAGCACCACGGCCGAATAATGCACCAGCCGGTACTTGTAGACGGCGAAGAAGATGATCGCGGCGTTCACGGTGGCGGCGGCGAGGTCGAAGGGATACTTGCCCAGGGGGGGATACACGTTCACCGCGACGCCGGCCAGCATGATCATGACGCCGACGGCGACCAGGCGGAGGGTGCGTATTGTGAAGCGGTTGTTGCTTTCCTGCATCTGGCGGAGCAGGAGCAGGATGACCAGGATCAGGTAGAAGTAGGAGAGCGAGTAGGCCACAGGCGCGCCCGCTCCCAGGGTGTACACGAAGACGCCGTCGTCGAAGCCCGCGGCGGTGACGATCATGCCGACGAAATTCAGGTAGAGCAGCACGCTGTAGATGAGGTAGCCGGCGTAGAGGAAGAGCCGGTACCGGCGCTTTTCGGTGCCCGCCAGGTCGATCATCGTGCCGAGGATGGAAATGGGGCCGCCGAGCATGCCGACAAGCATCAGGCGGTTCCAGAACAACGGCGTCAGGACGCCCGTGTCCGCGTGCATCATGAAGGAACCGAAACTCCAGAGGGCCATGAAGGTCATGTAGGCGATGAAATACGCGTTGACCTTTTCCTTGCCGCTGTACAAGCCGAAGACGATGAAGGGTATGTAGATGCAGAACGAGAGTGCCGGCACCAGCGACGACAGGTCAAGAATCATCAGCGACTCCTGGAATTCTGGAGCTAATATAGAAATTAGAGTAATAGTATAGCATACTGTCCAACGCCATGGTCATCCTACTTCTCTGCGCCCTCGGTTTCGGCCTGCTCGCGGTCGCCGAATGGGCCGCCATCTCCGGCCTGCGCCTGCCTTCCGTGATGGCCGGCCTCGGCGGGTACGCCGGAGTCGGCATCGCCTTGTTCCGCCATGCTTCGGGCGAGCCGCCGGAATGGGCTGTATTCGCGCAGGCGGGCCAGACCGCTTCTCCGGGCTTCTGGATGGCTATCGGGGGGATCGTGGCGGCGCTCTCGCTTGTCCTCCTGATATGGACGGTATTCCTGGAAATCCCCCGGGAACGAAGGCGGATGGGCATCGATGAGCGCGGTACGGTGCGCACGGGCAGCTATGGCAGCTGCCGGCATCCTGGCTGGTGGTGGCTTGCGATCCACGCCCTGTCGTGGTGCGTCATACGTCCGGGCGCCTCGATGCCGTCGGACGCGCTGACCATCATCGGCGGCAACCTCGCGCTGGTGTACGCGCAGGACCGCTGGTTTTTCCCCTCGAGATTCGATGACTACGGCGAGTACCGGGATCAGGTTCCCTTTCTTTTCCCGCGCGCGCGTCGCGGTACCGGCGCAAGGACAGGTCGATGAACGCCTGCAGATTCGTCCTGGTGGTGGATGACGATCCGGCCATGCAGAAAGTGCTGTCGCTCGGGATCAAGCGCATGGGCCACGATGTCGCGGTGGCGCGCAACGGCCGCGAGGCGATCGACATGCTCGGCCCCGGCGGCATTGATCCGCACTGCGTGCTGCTGGACATCCGCATGCCGGAAATGACCGGCCGCGAAGCCCTTCCCCGCATCCGGAAACTGCGCCCGCTGGTGCCCGTGATCATGCTGACCGCGTTCAACGACCTTAACAACGGGGTGGAATGCATGAAGGACGGCGCCTTCGATTACCTGGTCAAGCCCGTCCGCCTGGACGCGCTTTCGCAGGCGATTTCGCGAGCGTTCGAGCGCCGCGACCTCAACAGCGAATACGAGGAGGAATCCCGGCGTTCGCGCGAGCATTCCGACGAACTCGAGCGCGAGTCCGAGCTCACGCGGCTGGAACTCGAGGAAGCCTACCTGCGCCTGCGCAAATCCAACATGGAAACGGTGCTGGCCCTGGTGGAAACGATCGAGGCCAAGGACCTGTATACGCAGGGTCACTGCGTGCGCGTCAGGACCCTGTGCAAGGCGATGGCGAAGGCGATGAAGATGGAACAGGCGGCGATGGAAGCGCTGGAATACGCCGCGCTGCTGCACGACATAGGCAAGATAGGAATTCCGGAGCGCGTGCTGAACAAGCCCGGCCGGCTCGACGAGGCGGAGATGGAAATGATCAAGTCGCATCCCGCGATGGGCGCGCAGATCCTTTCCAAGGTGGCGTTTTTCAAGCCCTGCGTCGAGGCTGTGCGCCAGCACCACGAGCGCTGGGACGGCAAGGGCTATCCCGAAGGCAGGTTCGGCCCCCAGATCGACCAGCTCGCGCGCATCATCGCGGTGGCCGATTCCTTCGACGCGATGGTGGTCTCGCGGCCGTACCGCGCGGCGTATTCGATCACGAAGGCGATGGAGGAGATCAAGGGCGGCGCGGGTACGCAGTACGCCCCCGAGGTCGTGCAGGTTTTCCTCGAGAGCGTGCCTCGTGCCGGCTATCGCGATGTGTGATCCGATGGCCGGAGGGCGGGATTGCGGCGCGGCAGGGCCGGGTCAGAACCGGTAGGTGAAGCGGCCCTGGACCGAATCGCCGGTCTTGTTGTAGAACGAGGCCCGCCTGAATCCGTACAGCACGGCGTTGTCTATTTCCGGGTCGCCCGATGACTGCGCGAGATGTACGTTGCGGAGCTGCTTGTCCCGGGTTACCTCGAAGCTGATGATCACCGGGGCGAGGTTCTTGCCGCTCTTGTAATCCGCGGCGGCGAGATTGTAGCCGGCATCCTCCAGGATTCCCCACAGCGGTTCGCGCTGGTCGGTCGGCACGTTCCGGCGGAGCCGCCACAGGTCGCCGTCCTTTTCGTAATAATTCCGGAAGGCTTTCTGGCGCGCCTGCGCGGTGTAGAGCACCGTGCTCGGCGGAACCACCAGGTCGGGAATGGCCTGGTACACCGCGTCGGAAACGGCGCGGGGCATCGGCAGGTTCATG
Source organism: uncultured Treponemataceae bacterium (assembly GCA_964428265.1). Classification (GTDB taxonomy): domain Bacteria; phylum Spirochaetota; class Spirochaetia; order Treponematales; family Rectinemataceae; genus CAYRXK01. The sequence goes on along the minus strand of CAYRXK010000006.1, from coordinate 21,986 downwards.
TAGATCGGCTCGTAGATGCTCTGGCCCACCGTGCCGGTCGCGCCGCCCAGGGTGGTCTCGACCGAATTGCCCTTTTCGGATTTGCGGATCGTGGTGGAAACTCCCTGCGAGAAGGGCACCTCGCCCACACCCGGGATGAGCTGCGACGATGAGGTCGAGCTGACGCGCGAGCCCGGCCCTCGCGGAACGGCGGGTACGTAGGGTTCGGCCAGGGGCGCTGGTTCGGGCGCGGGCGGCACGACGGCCTGCGCGACCACCGGCGGCTCCGGCGCGGGCGCGGGCGGAACCGGTTCGGGAGCGCTCTGCACGGGCGCCACGGTCGGCGCGATCGGTTCGGGCGTCGGGGGCGCGGCCGGTGGCGGCGGAGGCGGCGGCGCGGTCTTCGGTTCGGGCTTCGCGACCGCCTTGGTCGCGGTTGTATCCTTTGCCGGCGCCTTTTTAGGTGCCGGAGGCGGAGGCGACGGTTCCTCGACCGAGGGCTTGGCCTTGGGTTCGGGATTGAGCGACCCCAGGCCGGGCTCGGTCGCGGCGGGGCCGGCCAGGTTGACGATCACGGTGCGGTTGGTGAAATCGTCCACCGGCGGATTCAGGTATTTCATCGCCAGCGCCGCGAGGAAGAGAAATCCGTAGAACAGCACGGTCAGGCCTGCCGAAGCGGCCATCCGCTTGCGGTCCTGCGCCTGCGCGAAACCGAGCACGATCTTCATCGGACCGATTTCTCCTTGCGCGTGATCAGCCCTACGTTCTCGACTCCATTGGACCTGAATGCGTCGAGCACGGAAATTATCAGCTGGTACGAAGCGCCCGCGCGCCCTTCCAGGACCGCGCGGACCTGGCCGGCTTCGGCGCCGGTGACGCGCTGCTTCAGGAGGTTGGTCAGGCCGGCGAGGTCGGTCTGGGTCTTGTCGACGTAGATCTCGGATTCGGACATAACCACGACGCGGAGTTCGGAGGTGCGGACCGACTGGGCGGTCGACGATCCGGGCAGGTCGAGCGAAATGCCCGGCGCCGCGCGGAACGTGGTGGTGATCATGAAAAATATGATCAGCTGCAGGATGACGTCGATGAGCGGCGTCATGTTGATGGCGACCTGCGGCTGAAGGCGGCGCTTGGCGTTCATTTATCCTCCGAAGCCCCGTTCGAGGAATTCACCATGGCAACCAGCGCGTTCACCTGGTTTTCGAGCAGGGTGAGGATGTTGCCGATGCGCGAGACGAAATAGTTGTAGAAGATGACTACCGGCACGGCGACGACGATGCCGCCCACCGTGGTGATGAGGGCTTCGGAAACGCCGGTGGCGAGCGCGGCGGGGTCGCTGACCGCGCCGAATTTTCCCAGTACGCCGAATGCCTTCATGGTGCCGGTGACGGTGCCCAAAAGGCCCAGCAGCGGCGCGATGTTGGCGATGGTGCCCAGGCTGGAGATGCCGCGCTCGAGGCGGGGGGCTTCGAGGGCCGCGGCATCCTTCAGGATTTCACGCTGGAAAGCTTCGGGCAGGTGCCTGTTCTCGATCCCGATCTTGAGCAGCGAGGAAAAGGGCGAAAGGTTCTGGTCGCATATGGCCATGGCTTCGCTGAAATGCCCCACTTCGAGCGCCGCCTTGGTGCGCGCGAAAAGCTTGGTTTCGTCCACGGATATGCGCCTGAGGTACAGCAGGCGCTCTATGATGATGGCGACGGCGAAGACTGACAGCGCCATGATGATCCAGAGGATCCAGCCTCCCTGGACGATGAATTCAATCATGTACTTTCCTCCGAGATGGGTTCACGAGATGTCCATTTTGTAGCATATCGCTCCCGGGCCGGTCTAACCAGCCCGGGCGCGGCCCTGGCGAAGGCCGGGCCGCGCGGGCGGCGCGCCGGTGAGGCGGCGCGCCGGGGAGGCAGAACTCAGTCGCCGCGCGAGTAGTTGGGCGCCTCGCGCGTGATGGCGACCGAGTGGGCGTGGCTTTCGGCCAGGCCGGCGTTGGTGATGCGCGCCAGGCGCGCCTTGGTGCGCAGGTCGTCGAGGTTGGCGGCGCCCGCGTAGCCGCAGCCGGAGCGCAGGCCGCCGGCGAGCTGGAAGACATAGTCCGCGAGGCGCCCGCGGTAGGGCACCATACCCTCGACACCCTCGGGAACGAGCTTGCCGGGGCCGGACTGCCCGGACTGGCCGGTGGCGTAGCGGTCTTTTCCATAGCCCTGCAGGGCGCCCATGGAACCCATGCCGCGGTAGGTCTTGTACTGCCGGCCGTCGAAGAGCACGAGTTCGCCGGGGGATTCCTCGAGCCCCGCGAGGAGGCTGCCGAGCATGACGGTGTCGGCGCCTGCGACGATGGCCTTGACGATGTCGCCGGAATATTTCACGCCGCCGTCGGCGATGATGGGCACGCCGCGCCGGCGGCCCTCGACCGAACAGGCGCGGATGGCGGAAAGCTGGGGCAGGCCCGCGCCGGAGACGATGCGCGTGGTGCAGATGGAGCCCGCGCCCACGCCGACCTTGACCGCGGAGGCGCCGGCTTCGGCGAGCGCCGCGACGCCTTCGGCGGTTACGACGTTGCCGGCGAGGACGGGGATGTCCGCGGATACGGCCCTGATGCGCCTGATGGCCTGGATGACGCCTTTGGAGTGGCCGTGCGCGGTGTCGATGGCGACGACGTCGACGCCGTGGGCCAGGAGCTGTTCGAGCCGGGTTTCGAGGTCGGATCCCACGCCGACGGCGGCGCCGGCCAGGAGGCGGCCCGAGCTGTCGGTGGCGGCGTCGGGGTAGTCGGCTTTCTTGGAAATGTCCTTGACGGTGATGAGGCCGATGAGGCGGCCTTCGTCGTCGGTCAGGGGGAGTTTTTCGATGCGGCGGCGCTGGAGGATGGCCTTGGCTTCCTCGAGCGTGGTGCCGGCGCGCGCGGTGACCAGGCCGTCGCGCGTCATGAATTCGCCGACGGATTTCGGGTCGTCGGAAGGATCGCAGAAGCGGATGTCGCGGTTGGTGAGGATGCCGACAAGGCGCTTGCTGTCCTTTTCCACGATGGGGATGCCGGAAATGCGGTATTTCTGCATGAGGGCGCGCGCGTCGGCGAGTGTTGCGCGTTCGTCGAGGCAGACCGGATCGGCGATCATGCCGGATTCGGAGCGCTTTACGCGTTCGACTTCGGCGGCCTGGCGGTCGGGGGCCATGTTGCGGTGGATGATGCCGATGCCTCCGGCGCGCGCCATGGCGATGGCGAGGGCCGATTCGGTGACGGTGTCCATCGCTGCCGAAATGAGGGGGAGCCTTAGGCGGATTCCCGGGACGAGGTCGGCGGAGATGTCGACTTCGGAGGGGAGGATTTCGCTGTAGCCGGGAACGACGAGGACATCGTCGAAGGTGAGGGCGAGGTCCTGGGAAAACAGTGTTTCGTTCATGGTTTCTCCTTGCATTGCGATCCGGCGGTCAGTGGCGGAAATGGCGGATGCCGGTCATCGCCATCGCGATATGCGATTCGTCGGCGGCGGCGACGCTTTCGGCGTCGCGCACCGAGCCGCCCGGCTGGATGATGGCGGCGACGCCGGCGGTCGCGGCTTCGCGCACCGAGTCGGCGAAGGGGAAGAAGGCGTCCGAGGCGAGGACGGCGCCGCGGGCGCGGTCGCCTGAGCGGGTGACGGCGATGCGCACGGAGTCGACGCGGTTGGGCTGGCCGCCGCCGATGCCGACGGTGGCGTGGCCGATGATGGCGCCAGCCAATCCCGGCGCGCCCGCTTCGCCCGCCGCGCGCAGCGGGGCGGCGAGCACGATGGCGTTGGACTTTACCGGGATGCAGGCTTTCCAGGCGAAGGCGAGGGCGGCGGATTCGGCGGCATCCGGCGGGCGGCGCGTGGCGATGCGCCACGCAGGCGCGACTTCGGGGTCGCCCGCATCGGCGTCCTGGCGGAGGAAGCCGCCGGTCACGCTGCGGAATTCGGAGCGCTGCCCGGCCGGATCGCGGCCTGGAACCACCAGGCGAAGGTTTTTCCGGCCCGCCAATGCCGCGAGCGCGTCCTTAGAGAATGAAGGCGCGGCGATGCATTCGACGAACAGGTCGCCCAACGCACGGAATTCTACGATGCCGAACTCGCGGTTTACGGCGATCACTCCGCCGAACGCGGACACCGGGTCGCAGGCGATCGCTGCCCGCAGCGAGGTGGCCAGGGCAGTCATCGCCGGCTCCTCGCCTTTGCGCGCGCAGGCGATTCCGCAGGGCGAGAGGTGCTTTACCACCACCGCGGCGGGTTCATCGAACAGGAGCACCGCCTTCCAGGCGGCATCGAGGTCGAGAATGTTGTTGTAGGAGAGTTCCTTTCCCTGCAGTACGCTGCCGCCCAGCGGGCCACGGCCGGGTTCGGACGTGTAGAACTCGGCGCGCTGGTGCGGATTTTCACCGTAGCGGAGGGTCCTCTCGCGGTGGCCGGCGATCTGCAGCCGGTCACCCGCGCCGACATTCGCGCTGGCGTTCGCGCTGGCGTTCGCGCGGGCGCCCCCCCCCGCCATCCAGGTTCCGATGGCGGCGTCGTATGCGGCGGTGCGCGCGAATCCCTTTACCGCAAGGCGGCGGCGCGCGTCGGAGGTCAGCGTCTCCTGGCGCGCGAGCGTCGAGGCTACTTCGTCATAATCGGCCGGATCGCACAGGAGTATGACGCGCGCGTGGTTTTTGGCGGCGGCGCGGAGCAGGGTCACGCCACCGATGTCGATTTCCTCGATCGCCTCGGCTTCGGTCACGCCAGCGCGCGCAACCGCCGCTTCGAATGGATAGAGGTTGGCGACGACCATGTCGATCGCGCCGATGCCGCGGGATTCGAGTTCGGACCTGTCGGCGGAATTTCCCCTGGCCAGGATCCCGGCATGGATGGCGGGATGGAGGGTTTTCACCCTTCCCTGCAGCATTTCCGGAAATCCGGTGATCTCTGAAACTTCGCGGCAGGCGATACCGGCCTGCGATAGGGTGCGGAACGTGCCGCCCGAAGCGATGAAATTCCAGCCGAGCGCGGCGAGGGAGCGCGCGAATTCAGCGACGCCGGTCTTGTCATGCACGGATACGAGTGCGGTGGGCATTCAACTCCTCCTGAGCGCGCGCGCGGCGCGCACCACGAGCCGGTGTTCCAGTTCGTGGATATCGTGTTCGAGGTCCTGGAGGCTGCGGTCAGGGTCGATCGCGATGGAATCGATCGCGACGGGGGGGCCTTCATCCACCCGCTCGTCCGGCACGAAATGTACCATCGCGCCGGTTTCCCCGGCCATGCCCGCGCGCGCGTCATTCCATGCGCGGCGAATCGCATCGGTGCCGGGATATCGGCCGGGCAGCGCGGGATGCAGGTTGAGGACGCGTCCGGGGAACGCGTCCAGGAATGCGCGCGAGAGGATGCGCATCCACCCGAGCAGGAAAATGTAGTCCGGCTCGTAGTCTGAGCAGATCGAGGCGAGCCGCGCATCGTAGGCGGCGCGGTACGCGGGATCATGGGCTTTTCCGCGTTCCGCGGGGACGTGGCGCGCGGGAATTCCGGACGCGGCCGCCCTGCGCAGCACCCCGGCGCCGCCGCGGTCGCAGATCAGGGCCGCGATGCGGGCATCGAGATCGCCCCGCGCGCAAGCATCCGCGAGCGCCTGGAAATTGGAGCCCTCGCCCGAGGCCAGGACGACGAATCGGGTCATGCGAATCGTGCCCCGCCTGATCCGGGCACGAGTTCGCCGATGACGTTGACTTCCTCCTTAACGATGTCGCGGAAGCGCTCCAGGTCGGCGGCGGCCACGACCGCCACCATGCCGATGCCCATGTTGAAGACGCGATGCATTTCGTCCGGATCGGCGCCGGATTTCCGGGCGATCAGATCGTACAACGCGGGCACCGGCCAGGAACCTCGCCCGAGAACCGCATCGAGCCCCGACGGCAAAATTCTTGGTATGTTGCCGATGAATCCGCCGCCGGTGATGTGCGCCAGGGCTTTCACGACGGGGGGGTCGGCATCCAGGGCTTCCCGCAGCGCCGGCAGGTAGGAACGGTGCGGCGCGAGCAGCAGGTCGATCAGGCGCTTTCCCGTGCCCGGAATTTCCGCTTCGTAGTCGCGGGGCCCGAACGTATTCCGAATGAGCGAGAATCCGTTGGTGTGCGGAGAGTCCGAAGCCAGGCCCACGAGAAGATCTCCCGGCCGCATGTTTCCCGCGGGCAGGATCGCGTCGCGTTCCATCACGCCCACGATGGTGCCCGCCACGTCGAATTCGCCCTTTTCGTAGACGCCCGGCATTTCCGCGGTTTCGCCGCCGATAAGGGCGCAGCCGGCAGCGCGGCAGGCTTCCGCCATTCCGGAGACGATGCGCGCGGTGCGGGATGGGTCGAGTTTCGACGCGGCGAAATAATCCAGGAAGAAGAGCGGCCGCGCGCCCTGCACCAGAATGTCGTCGATGCAGTGGTTCACGATGTCCATGCCGAGGCTTTCCATGCGGTCGTACGCCGCGGCGAGCTTCACCTTGGTGCCCACGCCGTCGGTCGATGATGCGAGCACGGGATTCCTCATGCCGCGCAGGAATGCCGCATCGTACAGGCCGCCGAAGGATCCGATCCCTGCCAGTACGCGCGGCCCGTAGGTCGAGCGCACCGCCGCGGACATGAGTTCCACGGCGCGGTCGCCCGCGGCGATGTCGACGCCCGACCGCGCGTAGGCATCCGCCTTACCCCGGCCGCCGGGACCGACGCTGCCCGGCGCAAAGGGCTTCGGATGCGATGCAGCGCCGATATCGCGCCGGTAGCGCGCGCCCGGAAAATCGATGCGCGCCGCGCGGCCGTACGCGCGGTCGAGGGCGGTTCCAGCATCGGGGCCGGAACCCATCGCCACGAGCACCCTGCCGCCCGCCGATACGACATCGTTCCCCTTCGGCTTCGTCGCGCCGTGGAAGGTGGCCGAGTCTCCGGAGGGCGGATTAAGGTCGCGCAACGCGATGCCCGATTCAGGCTTTTCGGGATAGCCGGGCGACGCCATGACCACGGCGGCGCAGGCCCCCCGGGACCACGCGATGCGCGATTCGTCGAGCGATCCTTCGGCGCAGGATGCCAGGACCGCGGCCAGGTCGCCATCGAAAAGCGGCAGCACCGCCTCGGTTTCCGGATCGCCGAAACGGCAGTTGTATTCGAGCGCCTTCGGGCCGTCCGCGGTGAGGATGAGCCCGGCGTACAGGGTTCCGATGAAAGGCGCGCCCCGGGCGCGCAGGCCCTCGAGAACGGGCGCGATGAAGGCGGCGCCGAGCGCGGCGGGATCCTGACCCGAGTCGGTTACCGGCGCGATGGCGCCCATGCCGCCGGTATTGGGTCCCGAATCACCCTCGCCCAGGCGCTTGTGGTCGCGCGATAGCGGCATGAGCGAGTACCGGGCGCCGTCGCAGAAGGCCATGACGCTGATCTCGGGGCCGGCCAGTCGCTCCTCGATGACAAGAAGATTCCCGGCCTCTCCCAGGCGCAGATCGGTCATGAGCCCGTCGATGACGGCATTCGCTTCATCCGCCGAATCAGGCAGGAACACGCCCTTGCCGCCCGCAAGGCCTGATGCCTTGATCACGAACGGCCAGGGTGCGCCGGCGCAGAATTCACGCGCGGCGGCGGCGCCGACGAACACGCGGAAATCCGCCGTGGGAATTCCGAGCTCGCGCATGAGGTCCTTGGAAAAAGCCTTGGAGGATTCGATGCGCGCCGCGGCTGCCCCCGGTCCGTAGCAAGGCACGCGCAAGCCGGCCGCCCGCGCGCACGCGGCGATTTCATCGGCCAGCCCCGCGGCGAGCGGCGCCTCGGGCCCCACCACGACCAGATCGTAGCGACCCGACATGGCGGCGCGCGCGATGCCGGCGATATCGTCCGCGGCGATCGGCAGGTTGTCGCCGAAGGCGGAGGTTCCGGCGTTGCCCGGCGCGCAATCCACGCGCGGCCCGCCGGCGGACTGCGACAGTTTCCAGGAAAGCGCGTGTTCGCGCGCCCCGGATCCCACGACAAGTATTTTTCCGATACGGTTGCGGGCTTCGGTCTTCATTCGAAACACTCCTTGCGTCCGGCGCGGTCCACGGGGAATGGATATTTTCCGTCGAAGCAGGCGGCGCAGAATCCCCGCGCGCCGTTCAACGAATCGCGCAACGCATGCGCGGACAGGAATTCCAGCGAGTCGGCGCCGATGGCTTCGATGAACGCCGCCCTGGCGATGCGGTTCGCCGCGAGCTCTTCGGGATTACCCATGTCGACGCCCATGTGGCACACATGGCGCACGGGCGGACTGGCGACGCGCAGGTGGACTTCCGTTGCGCCCGCGGCCTTCAGCATGCGGACCAGCGGTCCCGCGGTGGTTCCGCGCACGATGCTGTCGTCCACCACCACGAGGCGCTTGCCGCGCACCGCCTCGGGCAGGACGCTGAATTTCATCTCGACACCCTTGTCGCGCAGCGCCTGGGTGGGCTGTATGAAGGTCCTGCCGATGTAGCGGTTTTTGACAAAGGCTTCATCGTACGGGATTTTCGATTTCCTCGCGTAGCCTATCGCCGCGGAAATCGAGGAATCCGGCACGGCGACCACCGCGTCGGCGGCCGCGGGATGCTCCGCGGCGAGCGATTCGCCGAGGCTCCGCCTGACTTCGTGCACGCAATACCCGTTCCAGACCGAATCGGGCCTGGAGAAATACACGTACTCGAAAATGCAGGACGCGCGCTCGGGCGCGGCCTGAACGCCTCCGGCTTCGCCGGCCGAATCGGCGGTGATTTTCACGATGCCGCCCGGCGGGACTTCCCGGATTGAGGCGCAGCCGAGAATGGAAAGCGCGCACGTCTCGGAGGCCGCGGCATATCCGCCACCCGGCAGATTTCCGTACGAGAGCGGCCGCATGCCCCAGGGATCGCGCGCCGCGTACACCCCATCGGAGGCGAGCAGCACGAAGGAAAACGCTCCGACCCAGCTGCGCATCGCGTGCTCCAGCCGTGCGGGCCATGTGGCGCCCGGAGATCCCGCGAGGGTCATGACCATGACCTCGGTATCGGACGCCGTGCTCAATCCGACTCCCCGCTCCAGCAATTTCGCCCGCAGTTCTGGCGCGTTCACCAGGTTGCCGTTATGGGCGAGCGCGATCGGACCATGCATCGTTTCGATGGAAAAGGGCTGGGCATTTCGGGCAGTCGCGGCGCCCGTGGTCGAATACCGCGTATGCCCTATGCCCAGGCCGCCGCGCAGCTCCTGCATGTCGGCCTCGGAAAAAACCTGCGAAACGAGGCCCACGTCCTTCCTCAGATTGAGCGCTCGCCCCTGCATGGTCGCGATCCCCGCGGCTTCCTGCCCGCGGTGCTGCAGCGCGAAAAGACCGTAAAACGCAAGCCGCGCCGCATCGCCGCCGGAGACGGCCACTCCCATGACGCCGCATTCCTCGCGGGGCCTGTCCTCATCGGTCATCTCGACGCCTCGGGCGATGATTCGGTTCGCGAAAGTCCGGCATCGTCCGCGGCGATTTTTTCCGCCTGCATCCGCCTGATCTCGTCGATGCCTCGCCTGATCTCGGGATAGGCGGTGCCTGCTATCTTCGCGGCGGCGAGCGCCGCGTTCGCGGGATCGAGCACCAGCATCGGCGCGACGCCTGAAGGCATCCGCAGCGACGAAAAGAGATCCGCGCCGCCGAATGCGTCGGAAGGAGGCGGGCATGCTATCACCGGCAGGGAAACCTGCGCATCGGCGAATCCCGAGAGCGCGTTCGACCTGCCGGCCACCGTCACGATCGCGACCACCCCGGCGTCGGATTCCCATCCTTTCAGGATGTCGAGCGCCGCGAGGGGCGTCTTGTGCGCCGACGCGATCCTCATCCGGACCGCCATGCCGAGCGATTCCGCGGCTTCGGCGATCTTGGCAGCATGGCCGAGATCCGCCCTGGATCCCATCAGGATTCCGAGAACCGGTTTCATCGGCGTCCTCCCTTTTCCGCCAGCATACGGTCGAGAAGGCGGGCGATCCGTTCGTCGGCAGGATAGGCGGCGGGGACGAACCTTTCGCCGCAGAGCCGCTCGTACACATCGCGGTAGAGCCTTGACACATCGGCCCAGACCTGGGGGGGCAGCGGCGGTATCGGACCGTCGCCGCGGTATCCGAGTGCGGCGTACCTTATCCGCACATATTCCTTGTCGTAATTTTCCGGTTCCGCGCCCGCCTCGAATCGCTCATCGTAGCTCGACGCGTTCCAGTACCGGGAGGAATCGGGAGTGTGCACCTCGTCTATCAGCGTGAGTACGCCGCCGGCATCGATTCCGAATTCGTATTTCGTATCGACAAGGATGAGGCCCGCCTCGCGCGCGCGCTCGGTGCCCCGCCGGAACAGCGCGAGCGCTGCGTCCATCACGCGGTCCCAGAGCCCGCGTTCCACAAAACCGCCCGACACCACTTCGGCGCAGGTGAGCCGTTCGTCGTGGCCCGTGGGGCCGCCCTTCGTGGTGGGAGTGACGATGGGTTCGGGAAGCTTTCCGTTTTTCCGTAGGCCGTCCGGGAAGCGGTAGCCGTAGATTTCGCGCTCGCCCTGCGAATAGCGGTACCATAGCGCGGTCGAGGTGACGCCGGTGATGTACCCGCGCACGATCACCTCCACCGGAACGGGATCGACCTCGCGCACGATGGAAACGTTGGGATCCGGAACTTCGAGGAGGTGATTGGGAACGATGTCCCCGGTATTCGCGAACCACCACGCGGACAACTGGTTGAGCACCTGCCCTTTCCAGGGCACCGCGCCGATCACCCGGTCGAAGGCCGAGATCCGGTCGGTGGTCGCCATGAACCTGCGGCCATCCGGAAGGGCATACCATTCGCGCACCTTCCCGGACTGCCGTCCCGCCGCAGGCAGCCCGCCGCCCGAGAATTCCCTGCCCAGCATGCCGAACGCATCGTCATTGATCGTCATCGCGATTCCCCCTACATCTCCGCGGCGTGCCGTACGCCGTTGGCGAACAGCGCGAGTCCCGCCCCGGGAGAACCCCCGTGGAAGGCGCGCGCTCCCGGACCGGTTTCGATATTGTTTTCAGGGTGCGGCATCAGTCCGAGCACGTTTCCCGCCGGATTGCAGATGCCCGCGGCGTCGCTCCAGGAACCGTTCGGGTTCCAGGGCCAGGCGCCGTCAGCGGCCTGTCCCGAGGGAGTCGCATACCGCAATGCCACGAGCCCGCCGGAAAGGAGCGCTTCCGCCGTCGCGGTGTCGGCCGGCAGGAAACGGCCCTCGCCGTGCGCGACGGGGCAGGCGACCGGCGTCTCGATGCCCCTGGTCCAGATGCAGGGCCCGGCTTCCGCGCGCATGAGCACCCAGCGGCACTCGAAGCGGCCGTGCGCGTTAGGCGCCAAGGTCGCCGCCGGCGCCAGGCCCGGCAGGATGCCGGCCTTCACCAGGGCTTGGAATCCGTTGCAGATGCCGATCACCGGCTTGCCGGCCGCCACGAATTCGCGCATCTCGTCCTCGAAATAGGACGCGAGGTCGAGCGCCAGCAATTTTCCGGCGCCGAGCGAATCGGCATAGGAAAATCCTCCGGGAACCACGAGCATGCGAAAATCGGAAAACCGGACGTGCCCTTCCCTGAGCGCGCGGATGCCCGCGATGCGCGGTTCCGCGCCTGCCAGCGAGAGCGCGCGCGCCGCGTCCGGATCGCGGTTGGTGCCGGCCGCATGGATCACCAGCGCCGCTGGTTTCGCCTTCACGTTCATGGTTCCTCCCCCTCGGGCGCGTACGCCGCGCGCATGGCGTCGAGGTCCAGCTCGAAGTTTCCGCTTTCAGCCGCCGCGCAGCGCACCGACAATTTCCTTTCGGTCAGGACGCTGCCGATCGGCCAGCAGGGCAGGCCCGCGAGCGCGCGTTCGAAAGCGGGCGCATCCGCCCGGGCGACCTCCGCCAGAAGGCATCCGTTCGTTTCCCCGAACAGCAGGCGCGGTATCGAATCGCCCAACGCGCCGATGTCGATTTCCGCGCCGAGATCACCCGAAACGCACATTTCGGCAGCGGTTACCGCAAGGCCTCCGTCGGAAAGATCATGGCAGGCAGCCACGAGACCATCGAGCATCGCGCGGTGCAGGGCCCGGTAGACATCCGGAGCCCGCGGCGATGCGCCCGGAATTTTCTCGTCACCGCCGGCAGCCAGCGCGGCATGCGCTCCGTGGATATCGGACCAGGCGGATGCGGCGAGCGTGGGGCGGAAATCGCCCACGAGGTAGAGAAGGCCGCCCGGCCGCTTGAAATCGGCGGTCACCGAGCGCCTGACATCCGGAAGGATGCCGAGGGCGGACACGAGGATCGAGGGAGGCACGGAAACCCGCTTCCCCTCCGCGTCCGCGTATTCGTTGTTGAAGGAATCCTTTCCGGAAATGAAGGGCGTGCGGTGCGCGAGCGCCGCGTCGCGGCAGCCCTGCGCGGCGCGAAGAAGCGTCCAGACGGTTTCCGGATTTTCGGGATCGCCCAGGCAGAAATTGTCGAGCACCGCGATGCGCTCGGGGTCGGCTCCCGATGCGACCGCGTTCCTCACCGCCTCGTCGAGCGCCGAGACCGCGGCGCGATAGGAGTCGGCGGCGCCGTAGCGGCAATTGAAACCGTTGGAAAGGGAGAACGCCTGCGTTCCCTTCGTCGCCGTCGGCTTGAGCACCGCGGCGTCGGACGGCCCCGCCTGGGCGGCGCCTGAAAATGGCCCTATCCTCGTCGCGCCCTGCACCTCGTGGTCGTAGCGCCTGATCGCCCACGCGTTCGACCTGATCGAGTTATGCGCAAGCAGGCCCAGGAGCGTCTTCGCGCCGTTCTCTTCCCGGAGCCATGCGGGATCTCCTGAACGCTTAGTCAAATCGCCCATCGCGTCATGCGATTCATGAATCGCCTCGGCGACCAGCCGCTTCTGGGGTATTCCGTCGTGCAGGAACCGACAGTCAAGGTCGAGCACCGCTTCGCCGTCCATGCGCACGCGGAGCCTTCCGTCGCCGGTGAAGCTTCCCAAATCGTACAGCCCGACGTCCAACTCGTCGCATAACGCGCGCAGCGCCGCCATGTTCCGCTCCGGAACCGCGACCACCATGCGCTCCTGCGCCTCGGACAGCCATATCTCCCAGGGAGCGAGCCCGGGATACTTGAGCGTCACCGCCCTCAGCTCCACGTCCGCCCCCAGTTTCGCCGCCATCTCTCCCACCGCCGACGACAACCCGCCCGCCCCGCAATCCGTCACGGCCGAGTACATGCCGGCATCGCGCGCCGCCACGATCGCCTCGGCCACCTTTTTCTCGGTGATCGGGGCGCCGATCTGCACCGAACTGCCCGAATGCTCCTGCGTCGTGTGATCCATCGGCAGCGAGGAGAAGGTGGCGCCGCGGATCCCGTCTCGTCCGGTCCTTCCGCCGAGCGCCACCACGCGGTCGCCGACTCCGGGGCTGTTGCGGTGGCTGCCCTTCGGCGCCATGCCGGCGCAGCCGCAGTACACCAGCGGGTTCGCCGCGTAACCCGGATGGTAGTGAATGCCGCCGTTCACCGTGGGAATCCCCATCTTGTTGCCGTAGTCCTGTACCCCCGCGACCACGCCGTCCCTGATGCGCTCCGGCTGCAGGGCCCCCGCGGGCGCCGCCGCGCCGCCCGGAGGTCCGAAGCACAGCACATCGGTCACCGCCACCGGCGCGGCGGACACGCCCAGGATGTCGCGGATCACGCCGCCGACGCCCGTGTTCGCGCCGCCGAACGGTTCTATGGCCGACGGGTGGTTGTGCGTCTCGACCTTGAACGACAGCTCGTATTCATCGTCGAAATCCACGATGCCCGCATTGTCCGTGAACGCCGAGCGCACCCAGGGCGCGTCGATTTCGTCGGTCGCGGCCTTTATGAAGGTTTTCAGAACGTTGTCCACGCGTTCGGGCAGGCCGTATGCCGCGCCGCCGCGCACCTCGATCAGCGCCTTGAAAGTCTTGTGGACGCAGTGTTCGCTCCAGGTCTGCGCGATGGCCTCGAACTCCACATCGGTGCAGGCGCGCCCTTCGCGCGTGAAATAGTCCCTGACGGCCCGCATTTCCGGAAGGTCCAACGCGGCGCGGCGCGCGCGCGACAGCGCAAGCAGCTGGCCGTCGTCCATCGCCGCGATGTCGATGCGCTCGACCTCGGCGGATGCGTCCGCATCGTGCGGAAATGCCGGCATGATTTCGCCCGCGGCGTGCCGGTGGATCACGGGATTCGCGAAATGCGCGAGCACATGCCCGACCAGGTCGAAGGGCGCGCCCGCGTCGCCGCGCGCCTGGTCTCCGGGTTCCAGTTCGTACCGCGCGCCCGTGGCCGCGGCCTCGACCCCTGAAATTCCGAGCTCCCTGGAGGCGCGCACGATCTCCTCGGCCACGGGATCGGTGACACCGGGCCTGAGCGCCACTTCCACGACCGTGACCGCCCCGTCCGCGGAAAGCCCCATTCCGTTCGCGGAAAGCCCGATCCCGCCCGCGACATCGCCCGCGACATCGCCCGCGACATCGCCCGCGCCTGTTGTAGCCGCGCCCGCAAACTCCGCGCAGGCGCGGAATTCGAAGGTCTGGGTTATGGGGTCGCTAAAAAGAACGCGCCCGAGAAGCGCAAGCTCCTCGGGCGCAATCGTGCCCCGCACGAAGTACAGGTCCGCTTTTTGCACGGACCTGCCCATCACCTGGCCAGGTGTCCGCGCGTTCCCCATCCGGTCGGGGCGGATTTCCGCTGCCTCCGGTTTTTTATCCCGTACGATAAATCGATGGATCGGTGTGTCGATTACCATGCGTATTGGTAATCCCCTTCGCTCGGAAGCGTCAAGGGGTCGCGGCCGACTGCGTTCCGGTCTCGCGCCTGATGGTCATGGCCAGCGCGCGCGCCCGGGCCGGCGCGCTGCCCGAGTATCCTTCGAGCGACATCAGCGATGCCAATTCCGCGCCGTCGAGTTTTTCCGCAAAAAAAACATCGCCGGCCAGCGCCTCCGCCAGGGCGTTCGCCTTGCCCTCGCGCAGGGCGGACCAGGCCGCAAGGGCGTGCGTGCGCAGCCGCTCGTGGCATTCCTGGCGGTCGGCTCCCTTTTTCGCCATGGCCATGAGCACGCGCTCGGTGCAGGCGAAGGGCCCGTAGCGTTCCACCGTGGCGGCGATGGCGCCTTCGTCCACGCGCAGCCCGGACAGGATTTTCGAGGCGGTGCGCAGGAGTTCGTCGCAAATCAGGAAGGCTTCGGGCAATATAGTCCTGCGGTTCGCCGAATCGTCCAACGTACGTTCCAGAAGGTTCACAGCGGCGTTCTGCCAGGCCACCTGCGGCAGCACCGAAAGCTGCCTGGCCAGCGAGTCCATCTTTTCCGCGTCGATCGGATTCCGCTTGAAGGGCATCGCCGAGGAACCCACCTGCCGCGCTCCGAAAGGTTCGGAAAGCTCGCCGATCGGCGGCGACTGCAGCACGCGCAAGTCGAAGGCGAACTTGTGCAGCGAGGCGCCCAGGCCCGCAAGCGCCGCCAGCACGCGGTAATCCTGGCCGCGCGGATAGGTCTGCGTGGCGACCGGGAAAAACCCGATGCCCAGTTCGCGCGAAAGGGCGGCCTCGAAACCCTCGACCTTGTCCTCTCCCAGGAGGTCGGCATAGGAGGCTGCCGTGCCCACCGCTCCCTTGAAACCCTTGCCGCGCACCGCCTGCGAAACCTGGCCCAGCGCGCGCCAGTCCTCCAGAAGGTCCTGCGCCCACATCGCGAACCGGTAGCCCAGAGTGGTCGGTTCGGCCGGCTGCAGGTGCGTGAAGGCCATGACCGGCAGGTCCGCGTACCGCTCGATCTTCTCCGCGAAGCCCGAAAGCAGCGCGGCAAGGCTCCGGCGCAGCAGCGCGAGCCCTTCGGCCAGTCGCATCGCGTCCGCGTTGTCCTCGACATCCATCGAGGTGGCGCCGAGGTGGATGATGCCGCCCGCGCCCGGACACTGCTCCGCGAAGGTCTTTACCTCGGCCATCAGGTCATGGCGGATCTCGGCTTCGATCGCGTGGGCGCGTTCCATATCGATGTCGAGGGCGCGCCGCTCTAGCTCCGCCACCTGCCCGGGGCTGACAAGCCCGTATCCGGACTGCACGCGCGCCAGGCTGACCCATATCCTGCGCCAGAGGCGGCGCTTGCCCTCTTCGCTCCAGAGGGCCCGCATGGCCTCCGAACCGTAGCGCCAGCTGAAAGGCGACCGATAGGCGGAAAATTCGTTCATGTCGCGATTTTATCCTTTCAGGATTGAATCGGAAAGCCGGTCCGCGCGCGTATATATCCATGAACCCGCCGTCGTCGCGGGCATGCAGATCATCTATCACGGGGAGGCACGGCAATGAACAATCTGAACAGCATCTTGTTGGAAGGCAATCTGGTCAGGGATCCGGATTCGCGCAGCACGCCCGGCGGCAGCACGGTGTGCGGATTCACCCTGGCATCCGACCGCAACTACAAGAACGCCCAGGACGTGTACGAAAAGGAGGTTTCGTATTTCGACGTGGAAGCCTGGTCCAAGCTCGGCGCGGCCTGCGCGCAGTACCTGACCAAGGGACGCGGTGTCCGGGTGGTCGGCAGGCTAAAACAGGACCGTTGGACGGATTCGGACGGCAAGCAGCGCGCCAAGGTGAAGATCGTCGCCGAACATGTGGAATTCAAACCGCAGAAGCAGGTTCAGGACGGAGGCGAGGGGTCGGCCGGAACGCAGGCGCCCATGGGGTCCATGCCCGGCATGGCGCTGCTGGCCGATGGCGAACGGGAACGGGATGCGCTGGCGGTATTCTGACTCAGCCGCAATCCTGTCCGCTCCGGCCCGCCGCAACCGGCTGGGCCGGATTTTCCAGCGCAAGGGCCGCTTCCTGCACCGCCTCCTTCAGAAGGGTAAGGAAGCGTTCCTTCGCTTCGGGTTCGCGCATGCGCACCGTCGGGCCGGACACGCTGATCGCGCCGGCGAAGTCGGAGCCCGGAAGGCGCAGCGGCATGGCGAAACAGGTCAGGCCCACCTCGAATTCCTCGCGGTCAATGCCGTAGCCGGTGTCGCGGGCTCGCATGGCTTCGCGCACGACGTCCTCGGGCTCGACCAGCGTGTACTGGTTCACCTTGCGCAGGGGGCCGGGGCCGAGGATGGCCCGGATGCGGTCGTCGGGCAGCAAGGAAAGGATGGCTTTGCCGACGCCGGTACAGTAAAGGGGAAGGCGATCGCCGGGCGCGGAACGCATCCTGAGGCTGCGATGGGATTCGACGCGTTCCAGGTAGATGGCGCTGTCGCCGGCGAGGCAGGCGAGATTGACGGATTCGCCGGTGTCGCGCGCCAGGCGCTCCAGGATGGGGCGCACGCGTTCCACGATGATCTGGCGGATGGGCACCTGGCTTCCGAGTTCGAAGAGGGCCAGCCCGAGGGACCAGCCGAGCGGCCTGCGTTCGGCCACGCCCTTGGATTCGAGTACGCTGAGGTACCGGAGGGCGGTGGCCTTGTTCATGCCCGTTTCGCGGGAGAGGCGCGCCAGGCTGATCTCTCCGCCCGTACGGCCAAGGTAGAACAGGATATCCAACGCTTTTCCGGCCGACTCGCTCATGTTCGTCTCCGACTGGCCAAGCCTGCGGGCAAAATGCCGTTTCGCCAGTTGAGTATGAGCTTATATCGGCCGGATGCCACCGTCAAGGCCGATCGGCGCCGCGGCCTGGCTTGCGCGCGGGACCCGCCCGTTTCGCGCCGTCGGGCTTCGGTCCGGGCCGCGCCGCAGGCTTCATTCCGGGCTTCGATCCGGGTCGGACCAGGGGGCGGAAGGCCCCCGCCCTGCTCCGGGGTTCCTGATCGGCGCTTTCGGGACGGCCCGTGCCGCCCGAGGGGGTTTCATCGCTCCAGAAGCCGTCCTTCCAGTTGAACCGCGCGGTCTCGGGCAGCACGCGGTTCTCGTCCACCGCGCGGGCGATATCGCGGTACAGGCCGCGGTTGGGCTCGATCTGGGAAAGGTCCAAGATAAAGGCGCCCATGCCTTCGGACTTCAGGAAGGGGATGCGGTCGATCAGCGAAAAGAGCCGGTCGGAGACGAGCACCGAATAGTCGCGCCGGCCGATCAGGCGGTAGGAACCGCCGTCGCGGTCGGTGAAACGGTCGGAATCGTAGCGCGCGGAAAGGTCGCCGCGGATGCGGAACAGGGGCGGAGCGGAGAGCACCACCGGCGCGACGGCCTTGCCGGGCAGCCCCTCGGCAACGCGGCCCAGGTCCTGCTTGGATATCTCCAGCGGGGGGATGATCATGCAGGCGCCCTGCTCCAGGAGGAAGGCGGCCGACCAGCGGTTGAAGGTGTAAAGCCATGGCCCGGCGATGACGGAAAGATCCCTGCCGCGCAGGAGGGAAAAATGAGCCAGATTGTTGGCCACTACGGTGGTCACGCCTTTGGAAATCCAGTACTCGAGCTCGGGCTCCAGCCAGTCGGCGTCGCCCTCGGGGTAATAGGGGTCCAGCCAGAGAATGAGGTTGCCCTTCTTGAACGGCAGGGTCTGCTCGTTCCGGCGCAGGGCTTCGGCGTTCAGCTTGTCGAACACGATCATGGCCTTGCGGGGACGCAGGGCCAGCGCGGCGTGCAGGTCGGCCACCTTGCCCACCAGCACGTGCATGCCGTCTTCCAGCGCGGGCTGCACGCCGCGCGGCTGCGCGGGATACTGCACGTACGGCGCCGTATCGTAGGAGGGGAACTTCCTGAATCGGTCCAGGCTGCCCGGCATCACGGGCTTGTAGCGGCGCGACAGGGACTTGGTCTGTACCAGGTACACCTCGTCGTTCTGCCGCCAGTCGCCCTCGAACTTCACGAGCATGCCGTTGGGCTGGGGAATCACCTCGCGCACCTTGGCGGTGATGCGCCCCGAATCGTCGGAGCGGTGGATGCGCAGCGAGTCGCCTTCGGCCAGACCTTCGTAGGTGCCCATCAGCGCGTAGCGCTCGTCGCGGATCACCTTGATGTCGCGGATGCGCCCCAGCGCGATGCCGGTGCCGCCGGACTGCTCCGGATGGATGGATGACGGCGCATTCAGGCCGGTAATGAAGAAACTGGTCTTGCGCCGCGCGAAGTCGCCCTGCAGGATGGCGCGGGCCTTTACCAGGGCGCGTTCGCGGTCCTCCTGCCAGTGGTCCATCATGTGGCGGTAGGCGGACACCACGGTGCCCACGTACTCGGCCGACTTCTGCCGCCCCTCGATCTTGAAGGAGTCGACGCCGGCCTCCATCAGCTCGGGCACCCATTCGATCAGCTCCAGATCGTCCGGCGAGAAGAAATAGCCCGAGGTGCTCTCGGATTCGTACATGCGGCGGCAGGCCTGGGTGCACATGCCGCGGTTGGCGCTCTTGCCGCCCAGGAAGGAGGAGAAGAGGCACAGCCCCGAAGCCGACACGCAGAGCGCGCCGTGCACGAATACCTCGATTTCCATATTGGTGGACTGGCGCACCGCGCGGATCTCGTCCAGCGTCAGTTCGCGCGCCAGGACCACGCGGTTGAAGCCCTGCTTGGACAGCAGGTTGCAGCCGCGCGCCGAAGCGACGTTCATCTGGGTGGAGGCGTGCAGTTCCAGCTTCGGAAAGTGGTCGCGCGCCATTTTGAGCACGCCCAGGTCCTGCACGATGATACCGTCCGGCCCCACGCGGTCCAGGTACTGCAGCATCTGCCAGACGCGGTCGGCCTCGCGCTGCTCGAACACGGTGTTCACCGTGACGTACACTTTCTTTTTGCGGTCGCGGCAGGCTTCTACGGTGGCCTCGAACTGGTTGAAGGCGAAATTGGTCGAGCGCATGCGCGCGTTGAAGCTGCGCAGGCCGAGATAGATGGCGTCGGCACCCTCGCCTATGGCGGCGTCGAGCGCTTCGGGGTTGCCGGCCGGAGCCAGGAGTTCTACGGGTTTCACGTCCATCTATATACCGTAAAAGGAAGATCATGAACAAGCCGCCGGCAGGAAGACGGTTGAAAACGGTCCCGGCTTGCGTATATATTGTCAAACACTGAAGATTGTTACCATTCCACGTTCCGGAGCCATATATGGACATGCGGACCACGCGCAACATCGGCATCATGGCGCACATCGATGCCGGCAAGACGACCACCACCGAGCGCATCCTCTACTACTCGGGCAAGACCTACAAGATCGGCGAGGTGGACGACGGCGAGGCCATAATGGACTGGATGGACCAGGAACAGGAGCGTGGCATCACCATCCAGAGCGCGGCCACCACCACCTACTGGCGCAACCACCAGATCAACGTCATCGACACGCCCGGCCACGTGGATTTCACCGCCGAGGTCGAACGCTCGCTGCGCGTGCTGGACGGCGCGGTGGCCGTCTTCTGCGCGGTGTCCGGCGTTGAACCGCAGTCGGAAACCGTGTGGCATCAGGCCGACCGCTACCGCGTGCCCCGCGTCGCCTACGTAAACAAGATGGACCGCCTCGGCGCCAATTTCGACGCCGTCCTGGCCGACATGCGCGCCAAGCTCGGCGCGCACCCGGTCGCGGTCAACTACCCCATCGGCGCCGAAGGCGGCTTCGAAGGCGTGATCGACCTCATCAATATGGAGGAAATCCGCTGGTCCGGCGACGGCCACGAGATGAGCCGCGACCCGATAGCCCCCGAACGGAGCGCCGACGCCACCGCGCGCCGCGACCACCTGGTGGACGCCCTGTCCGCCCACTCGGACGCCATCACCGAACGCTACCTGGAAGGGCTGGACATCCCCGCCGACCTGATCCGCGCCGAACTGCGCAAAGCCTGCATCGCGCGCCAGCTCGTGCCCGTCCTCTGCGGCGCCTCGCGGCGCAACATGGGCGTGCAGCCCCTGCTGGACGCCGTGGTCGACTACCTGCCCGCCCCCGACGAGGTCGACGTTCCGCACGCCTTCCACACCAAGAAGGAAGAGGATATCGAGGTGCCCTGCAAGGCCTCGGGCTATCCCCTGGGCCTGGTGTTCAAGGTGCAGTACGACCGCGAGGCCGGCCCCCTCTGCTATGTGCGCATGTATTCCGGATCCATAAAGAACGCCACCGTCGTCTACAACGTCTCCAAGAAAAAGCGCGAGCGCATCACCCGCCTTTTGCGCATGCATTCCAACAAGAGCGAACCCCTGGATTCCTGCGAGGCCGGCGACATCGCCGTGATCGTGGGCATGAAAACCGCGCAGACCGGCGACAGCATCGGCACCGAAGGCTGGCCCGTCCTGCTGGAGCGCATGCACTTCCCCGAACCGGTCATCTCGGTCGCCATCGAACCGAAAACCCTCTCCGACCGCGAAAAGCTCAAGGAAACCCTCGATATCCTGTCCAAGGAAGATCCCACCTTCACCACGCGCGACAACGAGGAAACCGGCCAGCTGGTCATTTCGGGCATGGGCGAACTGCACCTGGACGTCCTGGTGACCCGCGTCATCCGCGACTTCAAGGTGCAGGCCCGCGTGGGCAACCCGCAGGTCACCTACCGCGAATCGATCACCAACAAGGTTCGCCACACCGAGGAATTCCAGCGCACGCTGGCCGGCAAGGACATCCGCGCGGCCATCACCATCGAGGTCGAGCCCCTGGAACGCGGCACCGGCAACCAGTACCGCAAGGCCGTGCGCGCGCCGCAGATCCCTGAGGAAATCCTGGACGCCGTGGAGCGCGGCATCATGTCGGCCTTCGGCTCGGGCATCCAGTTCGGCTACCCGGCGGTGGACATCGGCGTCAGCCTGACCGGGATCGACTACGACGAACTGACCGGCACGAGCTTCGCGTACGAGGCCTGCGCCAACATGGCCTACGACGCGGCCTGCCGCGCCGCCGGCCCGGTGCTGCTGGAGCCGGTGATGAAGGTGGACATCCTGACGCCCAAGGAATTCATGGGCGAGGCGATGAGCCTGGTCTCGCAGCGCGGCGGCATCATACACGGTTCGGATTCGAAGGCGACCGCCGAGATCGTGCACGCGGAAGCGCCGCTGGCCACGATGTTCGGTTTCACCACGTCGCTGAGGTCGGTCAGCCAGGGCCGCGCCTCGTTCTCGATGGAGTTCAGCCACTTCCAGCCGAAAAAC